>JBIKYI010000284.1:0-4681 GCA_044355355.1 Limnothrix sp.
GGTATTGTAACCAGAGGGGGCATCTAGACCGAGTTGTTCCCGGAGCATGGCTTTGGCGGCTTCGGGGGCGCGGTTACCGAGGATGGCATCGGCGGGATCGCCTGGGGTGGCACGGAGTAGAAGAAACACGACGCTCACGATGGTGAATAGCATCAGGGGCGCGAGCATTAAACGGTTCAGGATGTAGTATTGGAGGGCTTTACTGCGGGATGCCATGGGCTGTTTATAGATCGCGTCGAGGATCGCCTTGGGGACTGCAAAGATTATAGGGAACGGGGGGGCGATCGCCAGTTATTTATTTTTGATGAGTTTGTGTGGGAGTTGCGATGTTTATCTTTCCTAATTCCAGTCCTGGGGAAGTCTGCGAAAATGGACTCAATCAGCGTCAATCAAGGCGATCGCATTTTTCTAAGCAAGGCTATGTCTGAACATTCCCACGAACACCACCCCTTCCCCCCGGATAATCGCCAAGAAGTGCGGCGGGTATTGTGGCTGACCCTCTGGCTCAATCTTTTTGTGATGTTTCTCAAGGCGACCGTCGGGTTTATGACGGGTTCCCTGAGTTTACAGGCGGATGCGCTCCATAGTTTTACGGACAGTGCGAATAATGTGTTGGGGTTATTTGCCAATCGTTTTTCTTCGCCACAGCCGGATCGGGATCATCCCTATGGTCACCAAAAGTTTGAGGCGGTGGGGGCTTTAGGCATTGGTATGTTCCTGGGGATTGCTTGTTTTGAGATTCTGAAGGGGGCGATCGCCAAGTTGGTGAGTGGACAATCGGAGCTAAATATTTCCCTGGGGGAATTAAGTTGGTTGATTTTGGTGTTGGGGGTGAATATTTTTGTGGCGTTCTATGAGCGCAATATTGGCAGGAAGGTGGGGAGTGCGATTTTACTGGCGGACGCGAAACACACCATGAGTGATATTTGGGTAACGCTGCTGGTGATGTTTGGGCTATTGGGAGCTTGGCAGGCGAAAATGTGGGGCTTGCCTCAACTGCAATGGCTGGATGTCATTTTAGCGTTTCCGGTGGCAGCCTTGGTATTCCATAGTGCCTGGGAGGTGTTGACGGATAATTTGCCCTGGTTGGTGGATGAAATGGCGATCGCCCCGGAAGCAATCCATCGTCAGGTGATGACCGTTGAGGGGGTGATGAATTGCCATGACATTGCCTCGCGGGGGCTATTGGGGCGACAGGTGTTTATCGAAATGCACCTGATCACCAATGCGGAGGATGTTGCCACTGCCCATACCATTACCGAGCGGGTGGAGGAGCATTTGCAAGAGGTTTTTGCGCCTGCCCGCGTGATTGTCCACATCGAACCGAAAAGCTATCAATCCGACCAAATTGCCTTTGATGGAGGAGATCATCCTGATACCGAAATGTAAATCCTTGGGTAGATGCGCATTTTGGCAAAAGGTTGTGCTAGGTCAAGAATTCTAGATGTGGGCGAGCGCCAAGGCTGGAGTGGAGATGATATATCTGGAAAGACCCTGCATTTCAAGGATGATCACGATGGCGGAAGCGTTTGATAAAGGTGGACAGGCAGCTTGGTTCCATGATCATGGTCATTGGGGTGGCTTTTTTCATACCTATGATCGTCTGCAATTGTCAGGTTTTGGCGCACATTTCGATGCTCCCCGGAAAATTCATGTGTTTATCCCCAGGGATTATGAAGTCAGCGCCGACCATTATCCCGTGCTCTACTGCAATGATGGCGATCGCCTCTTTTTTGCAGATGGCGGATCAGACGAAAGTTGGCAAGTGGCAGAACTCCTCAGCCAAATGTACCTGCGCGGGGAACTGCAAAAAATTATCGTCGTTGCCATCTGTCCCGGCGATCGCCCCTACGAATATTCCCATTTACCCGACCAAGGCGGTGGTCTAGCCGACTATAGCCGCTACCTCGCCAAAGGCATCAAACCCTTCATCGACAACAACTACCGCACCCAACGGGACAAAACCTTACTGATTGGTGCTTCCCTCGGTGGACTAGCCGCCTTCTTTACCGCCTGCCAACATCCCCGACAATTTCCCCAAGTTGCCGCCCTCTCCCCCACCCTCTGGCTCGGCTTAGACAAAAATCCCCAACAGACCAACCAACTTGAACGGGCTTTTACCCTGCGTTTACAACATTCTGCCCTACTTTTTGAACTCAGATCGACCCTGGAAAACCCAGCACTACACCCGAAAATCTACTTAGACTGGGGACTCCAAAATAAACCCGACAACCATGACGAACTACTAGTCCAGAAACGCTGTCAAGAAATGCGCCAACTTCTCACCCAGGAATTTGGCTACCAAGAAAATGTGAACCTCTTCACCGTCGAAGACCTCCTCGGCAAACATCACATCCCATCCTGGCGGGGGAGATTACCGCGAATTCTCCAACTCTTTTTCTAAATTCATCCCTTGATTCACGCTATTTTCCCAATTTATCGTCTCTTACTTATTTCTCAAATTACTGATCACCTCTCTTTCGTCGCGTTCCAAAAAAATTTGCCAATTCTGAAGCCTAGATTGCTTTTACATGGTCATTCCAAATAAAAATTAGACAGTCATTGCCTTCCTTTCTAATACTAAATCGATAAAAGAGGAGTATAAATGGAGGGGCAGGGTATTTTGTTGTAAATCAGATGTCTGGAATTTTAAAAATCGAGGTTACGGAATCGGCAGACTCTCTCTATCAAAAACTACAAACAACATCCGCTATCAGCAGAAGAGATACGCCGATTAGCCCAATGGGAATAGCTTATGGATGGCTTATCTGGGACACAAGAATATTCAGCATACGGTGCGCTATACCGAGCTATCACCGAACCGCTTCAAATCTTTTTGGCATGACTAAAATTTTTTCTGAAACGACTACGCAGAAAAGATTACAGAGGTTGCGCGACACTTCGTTGCAGCTTCGCTACCTTTAGACCTAATCATGTACAATTAGCATTATCAGCAGATATTTTAATTTTCTTGCTCGGATATCTTGTCCCTACTTATGAATACAATTAATCCAGAAAATAAACTTAAATATATCAACCGAAATTTTCTTAAAGTTGCTCCCAATAGCTCCTTACTTACGGTTATTGAGTCCATGAGTCAAGGAATAAATATTAATGCTAATTATTCCCAAGAAAAAAATAAAGTAAGTTGTGTTTTAGTTGAAGAAAATAATCGTTTAATTGGATTACTGACAGAAAGAGATATTGTTAAACTAACCGCTCAAAAATTAGCATTAGAATCGGTTGTTATTGCTGAAGTAATGACGAAAAAACTAATTACTCGCCAACTATCAGAAATTGATAATATTCCCAGCTTAATTGATCTATTTCAGCAATATAAAATCCGTCATTTACCAATTGTTGATGAGCAAGGATCAGCCATCGGTATTATTACTCCTAGTAGTATTCGCTCCAGTCTCCAACCCATAGACTTATTAAAACATCGCTATGTTGGCGATGTCATGGTAAAAAATGTGGTTTCGATGCAGCCCCATCAATCAGTTCTAGAATTAGTACAAGTGATGGCAAATCATCGAGTTAGTTGTATTATTATCGGTGAATCTAACCCGAATAATCAGCTTAAACCGTTAGGAATTATCACGGAAAGAGATATTGTTAAATTTCAATATCAACGTCTTAATTTTGCGCAATTGACTACAGGGGAAGTTATGACTCATCCCCTCTATTTAGTATCTCCTGAAAAATCTCTTTGGGAGGCTCATCAGATTATGGAGCAGCATAATTTTAGAAGAATAGTCGTAGCTAATGAAGCAGGAGAATTAGTTGGAATTATTACTCAAAGTAGCGTTTTAGAAGCGGTAGATCCCAGGGAATTACAAAGCGTAATTTCGGTGTTAAAATCCCAAATAGAAGTTTTAGAATCTGAAAAAAATCAATTATTACAAAAATTAAATCAAGATTTACAGGAAAAAGTAGAAATTCAAGAAGCAAATTTAATTTCATCAGAAAAAAGAGAAAAAATATTATTTGATCTAGCTATTAAAATTCGTTCATCTTTAGAATTAGAAACGATTTTACAAACGGCTGTTAATGAAATTCGTCAATTATTAGCTATAGATTGCTCTATCATTTATCGTTTTACTGGTAAATGGCATGGCAAAATTGCTGTTGAAGCAGTAATTAATCCAGCATTATCTATTATTAATCAAGTTTTGCCTAATGAAGATTTTGAAACTGAATGGTTACAAACTGTTATTGAAGGAAAAACTCGCATAGTTACAGATATTTATAGTGAAAATATTACTCCTTGTCATATTGAATTTTTAGAGCAGTTACAAATTAAATCCTATTTAACTGTACCGCTAATTGTGAATCAAGAATTATGGGGCTTACTCTGTAATTATCAATGTCATAATCAGCGTTCGTGGTTAACTGAAGAAATAGAATTTTTAGAAACTTTAGCTGTTCAATTAGCAGTCGCTATTCAACAAGCAACCTTATTAGAGAAGGTTAAAGAAAGTAATGTGAACTTAGAAAACAAGGTTAGAGAACGTACAGCAGAATTAGAACAAATTAATCAACAGTATCAACAAGAATTCGCCAATTCAAATTTGAAGTGCAACAGCTAGGGTCTTTCTGAAGAGGGACTCATAAGGATATTCTGATGTTAAGTAAAACAATAAGAAATCCCTATGAGTTACACCCATTTTAGCATCTCAGA
>JBIKYI010000283.1:0-4681 GCA_044355355.1 Limnothrix sp.
ATAATCGACCAAGAAAATCGCTTGACTATCGCACTCCGAGTGAAGTATTCTTGCTGTCATCATCAGAACCTGTTGCACTTCAGATTTGAATTGGCGTTGTGTTTCAATTGTTTGATTTATTATTTGCCATTTTTTTTCTGATTCTTCTTGCGATTGATCAATTGATTGAAACCAGTTTAAAACAAAGCTTTTTACTTGATCTGGATTAAAATCAGCAACTTCAACAGCAGTGAATCCGGCTGGAAAATTCTCTATGACCTGAGTACGACAACTTAAAATAATTGAGTTATTAGGATATTCTTTCGTAAATTGACGAATTTGATTACGAACCTCTGAGCGTAACTGATCTGTCGAAATCTCATCCAGACCATCCATGAAAATAGCAAAATTACCTTTTTGTGAAAGATCTTGAACCTCTTCAACACCGAGTTCAAGCTCTTGTGCAATCTGATCTAATAAATTCCATTTAGAATCTCTTATTTGACGAAATTCAAAGAAAATCAACAGTTTATCCTTGTGGATTTTTTTATTACACCAATCAATGGCTAAATGCTTGAGAAAAGTTGTTTTCCCAGAACCCGGTTTCCCTAAAATAACTAATTTAGATTTTTGTTTTGCAATTTCAAATCCAGAATTCCGGTTTCTTCTTTTTCCCAATGCAAGTCTATCTGTTGATATATCATAATGTTCTTTTTCTAAAAGACTTTCTGGGGAGTTTTGATACTCACTTTCTGGCTTATCTAAAAGATAAACATCTACATAAAGTTGTGCGACACTAATTTTATAGCCATTCAACAAAGTCATATGGCTGTATTGGCTAATAATTTTATTTTGACAAAAAGAATTTATTTTTTCATATTGAGCTAAAGGAAAATCTTGAATCTTATCTGAATTAAGATGCTTTGTGGATAAAATCTTATCCGTTTTTTGTGCACAAGATTCTATTTTCATATGTGAATCTTGTTCAACAACAATATCCCAATCAAGATTTAAAAGACGACATATTTCAACAAAATTGGTTCTCTTAATTCCTTTTCTAGAACTAAATTTTTTTATCGTCGCAATCCCAATTTGACTCTTGTCTGCCAATCTTTCAAGTGTCCACGCCTTCTCCGTCAATTTATCTTCAAATAACTTTTTCCCTAGTTCAGATAAGTGCAGAGCCATTGTATAGACATGATTAAAACCTCATCTATTTTACGCGATTTTTTATCAGAGATGAAACTTATACCAAACTTGTACCAAAGTAAGACTGAACTTTTTTAAGACATCAGCAAAGATAGAAACATCAACCGAAATGGAGTCTACACATGACATTCGCACAACTTAGTTTTTTTCCCGACATGCCTGCTACAACTATCATTCCTCGCCATAAAGTAAAACAAATGTTCATTATCAAGCTACAAGTTACAACGAAACGCGCCGCCGCCATACTCGGTGTGTCCGAATCCACTCTTTGTAATGCTAAGCGTAGAAGTCAGACAATTTACCGCAAGGACGACATGGAAGCCCGTTACGTCGGCAAAAACAAGAAAAGCTTTCTATGGCTGGTCGCCCAATATCGCTAAATTCAGACCTTTTTTCAACAACATTCCACACCATCAAACTCAAAGAAACCAATATGTACGCTACTGTCCCCATCGAATCTACCTCTAACGCTTGCCGTAATCTCAACTTCCGCAAAGGTGAAATTATCAACGATTACGAAGCCTTTATTCTCGAACTGATTGAAATGCTGCTCGGCGATCGCTATCGGTATTTATCAGAAGTCCCATTAAGCGTCATTTGCGCCCGTCCCGACGAAAATCCCTATCTTCGCAACGATTTATACAAATTTTGGGCAAATTCCAGAGTCGATATTACCCTTGTCGAAAAAGGAATTGGTGCAAGTCGTCACGCAAAATTGGCGATCGAATGTCAATCCCACTGGCATGATCGCCCAGAAAATCAGATCCGCGATCGCCTAAAACTCGAACTCCTCCAATCCGCCGAAGTTCCCTTAATTTATGTGCGTCGCGTTGATACCGATAGCCGTTTTTATCGCTTTTATACCCCAGACCATAGCCGCGAAATTTTCTACAACATCATCACCAAACAAGGCGAAGACGAATTAAAAGATTTTTTTAGCGAATTTCTCTAGATTCCTAGATCCTCGACTTCTCGCAGGAGCCGGGGATCTTTAGCTTGTAGACAGGCGATCGCCTGAAAATTTAGTAAACCTCATCATGAGAGCCAATATTCAGCAATAAAACATTCTCTGAATCAGACTCAGAATCCTTCACAAACTCAAACAATATACGATAGCTATAATCGACAGAACATGACCAAACCTTTGATAAATCTCCCATAAGTTTCTGGGTTTTCAAACTAGGATGGAATGGATCATCAACCAATTGCTGTAACGTTTTTTCAATAGGCGATCGCAATTGAGGATTTTTACGGATTAAACGTTTAAAAACTCGTATTGATTTTGGAGTCCAAGCCAGCTTTCTCAACTATCTAACTCCAATAAAAAATCATCCACAGAGCCAAACGTCACCTTCTCCGCTTGATATTCCTGCTGAACTTCTTGAACCTCCGCGACGATCTGTTGACGGTGGCGCAGTTTTAAGCGATTCTGCAAAACATCAAGTAATACTGCCTGATCATCTAAAGACAACGCCTCGATCGCCTCAAGAGCAGCTTGGAACAGAGACGCTTGTAAAGCTTGAGCCATAATAATTGCAACAGCGATCAACATAACGATCTTATCTTGAATTTTTACTGGCAAAAACAAATCATCAAGATTTTTGCAGCGAATTTCTTGAATCAATTGGCGATCGCCCCACAGCCTACATTGCCAAAATTCCCAGATTTTGCCGCTGTTGCCCTGTGAAAATATGCCAAAATTTGAGCAGTGACCATCGAGGAACAAGTTTGTGACGTTCTATCAAAGTAGCGATCGCCTAGAGAATTTAGGGCAACAAGTTTTAGAAAAGACCTGGCAAAAATTTCCAAGCCTCAGCGCCGACCAAATCGCCCTCACCTGGATTGTCTACGACGAACCCGTCATCGTGAATACCGGGGGAGCCTTATCCGCCGAAGCCTTTTGGCAACATCCTGTGCGGGGCTTTAGCTACCGGGGCGATGAACGCATTTACCCTGCCAGCATCGTCAAATTGTTCTATTTAGTGGCAATCCACGAATGGCTCGAAGGCAACATGATCCAGGACAGCGCCGAACTAGAACGGGCAATCCACGACATGATTATCGAATCCAGTAACGATGCCACGAGCTACATTGTGGACAGTTTGACTGGAACCACCAGCGGCCCCGAATTATCAGTGGAACCCCTCAAAACCTGGAGTTACCAACGCAACATTGTTAACCGCTATTACAAATCCCTCGGTTGGGAAGAATTAAACGCCATCAACGTCAACCAAAAACCCTGGAATGAAGGTCCCTACGGTCGCGAACGGCAATTTCTTGGCAAGAATTACGAAAACCGCAATATGCTCACCACCCAGGCGATCGCCCGACTATTTCACAGCATTATGGGGGGCGTGACCGTCTCCCGCGAACGTTGCCAAGCCATGGTTCAACTCCTCCAGCGCAATCTCAACGTGCCACCTCTGCAACCCGGTGACGAAGAAAACCAAATCACAGGATTTTTAGGTGAAGCCTTACCCCCAGAGAGTCAACTGTGGTCAAAGGCTGGTTGGACAAGTCGTGTACGTCATGATGCCGCCTATATCGAAGTGCCTGACACACAACCTTATTTATTAATTGTCTTTACCGAAGGGGAAAATCACGCGACCAATCGGCAAATTTTACCCTTTGTTTCCCAGCAAATTTTACAAATGATGACACAGCTTTAGTCCTAATTGTGAACTTGATTTTAAGCTTGTAATTTTGCCGTTAATTCTTGCTTGAGGCGATGCAAAATTGATTTTTTATCGAGAGAATCAATAATATTGCGCACAATTTCTTTCGGATTTTCCTCTGTCCAAAAACCACCATTTGCGAGATATTGTTTGCTAGCTTGTCCAATAATTTTGGTGGAAATTCCTGCTACACTACCCTGGGTAATTGCCACAGAAAGATAGGGCATAAAAGATAATCCCCCCGTCACCGGAATGGTGATCCCCAAAATACTTTTGAGGGAACTTAAACCTAAATTTGCTAATAATTCCCCCGCACTAATTCCCCCCATACTCAGGGCGATTTTTTGCAGTAGGGCGATCGCCTCCCGTTGTCCCAAATTCAAACCATAGAGATTCGCTAAAGCAATAATTAACGCCACATCAACCACTGCCCCCGTAAAGAGATCAATCACAGTGACAGGGTTTAGGGCAACGACCATTGCCTTTGTTAACATCGCTTGATCAATGAGGCGATCACCCGCCTGTTCCCGTAGTAAGAGTTTACGTTGCACCAATTTTTGATTCACCATATCCGCGTATAACATCGAATTGAGCGCCAATAAAGCCTTCCCTTCCCGCTCTAGAATCTCCAAAATTTTCAACTTTAAATTTTCAATATTAGGCTGACCAATCTCCTTATAAAAACGGCGATCGCCCTCCGCATTCACAGACATTTTTGTCACCAAAGGCGCAGCCGAAACCATCACAATCTCATCCGGTGATAATAATTCCTTGACCCGGCGATCGCAGATCGTTTGATAAATTAAATGGCGATCGGC
>JBIKYI010000285.1:0-4660 GCA_044355355.1 Limnothrix sp.
GAATTAACCTGTGCCGTCATCCATGTTGCCGCGCGATCGCTCGCAGCCCAGGGACTCTCAATTTTTGGCGACCATGCTGATGTCATGGCAGCCCGTTCAACAGGATTTGCCTTATTAGCCTCCGCTTCAGTGCAGGAAGCCCAAGATCTCGCTTTAATTGCCCATGCTGCCACATTGAAATCTCGTATTCCTTTTCTGCACTTTTTTGATGGTTTTCGCACCTCCCACGAAATTCAAAAAATAGAATTACTAGAAGATTCGACCCTCAGGGAATTAATCGATGATGAGGATATTTTTGCCCATCGCGAGAGAGCCTTAACCCCAGATCGTCCCGTCATGCGAGGCACAGCCCAAAATCCAGATATTTACTTCCAAGCCAGGGAATCCGTCAATCCTTTCTATGGAAAATGTCCCGCCATTGTGCAAGCCATAATGGATCAATTTGCCACATTAACCGGACGATCCTACAAACTTTTTGAATATCACGGGGATTCAGATGCCAAACGGGTGATTATTCTCATGGCATCCGGTTGTGAAACTGTCCATGAAACCGTCGATTATCTAAATCTTCAGGGCGAAAAAGTAGGGGTGCTTAAAGTTCGCCTATATCGTCCATTGGATACAGCCGCATTAGTGGCAGCTTTACCCCAATCCGTTGAAAAAATTGCCGTTTTAGATCGCACGAAAGAGCCAGGTTCCGGTGGCGAACCCTTGTATTTAGATATCGTTGCTGCCCTGATGGAAAGTTGGGAAAGCGCAATGCCCAAGGTTGTGGGGGGACGTTATGGTTTGTCCTCAAAGGAATTTACTCCGGCAATGGTTAAGGGCATTTTTGATGAGTTAAACCAAGCCAAACCAAAGAATCATTTCACCATCGGCATTGATGATGATGTGACCCATACTTCCTTAAACTATGACCCGAATTTTTCCACAGAACCGGATGATGTGGTACGGGCAATGTTCTATGGTTTGGGTGCCGATGGCACGGTGGGGGCGAATAAGAATTCCATTAAAATTATTGGTGAAGAAACGGATAATTATGCCCAAGGTTATTTCGTCTATGATTCTAAAAAATCGGGAGCTGTTACGGTTTCCCATTTACGCTTTGGTACTCATTTAATTCGTTCCACCTATTTGATTAGTCAGGCAAATTTTGTGGGCTGTCATCAATGGTTTTTCTTGGAAAAATTAGATGTGCTCAAGGATGCCAAATATGGCGCAACATTTTTATTAAATAGTCCCTATGATGCTGATAAAGTCTGGGATTTGTTACCCCTAGAAGTGCAGGAACAGATTGTCCGTAAAAATCTGAAATTCTACGTGATTAATGCCAATGAAGTTGCCCGTGCTAGTGGCATGGCAGGACGGATTAATACAGTGATGCAAACCTGTTTCTTTGCCCTTTCTGGTGTGTTACCTCGCGATGAGGCGATCGCCAAAATTAAGGCAGCGATCACCAAAAGCTACAGCAAAAAAGGGGAAGATATTGTCAAGATGAATATGCTTGCTGTAGATCATACACTAGCGAATTTGTTCGAGGTGAAACCCGCTGAGGTGAACAGTTCTATCCGTAAACCTACTGCTGTATCACCGAATGCTCCAGATTTTATGCGCAATGTCCAAGCACCGATGCTCATCAAAGAGGGCGATCGCCTGCCTGTGAGTTGTTTACCCTGTGACGGAACCTATCCAACGGGTACAGCGAAATGGGAAAAACGCAACGTTGCCCAATTTATTCCGGTGTGGGATCCCGATGTTTGTGTGCAATGCGGGAAATGTGTGATGGTCTGTCCCCATGCCACCATTCGCGCCAAAGTTTATGAACCCAATCGATTAGACAATGCCCCGGAAAGTTTCAAATCAATTGATGCGAAAGATAAGCATTTTTCCGGTCAAAAATTTACGATTCAAGTTGCTCCAGAGGACTGCACAGGTTGTGGTATTTGTGTCGATGTTTGTCCTGCCAAAAATAAGGCACAACCCTCCCGCAAAGCCATTAACATGGAGGCACAATTGCCCCTCCGGGAACAGGAGCGGATTAACTGGGAATATTTCCTCGATTTGCCTCTACCAGAGCGGCGCGAATTGCAGATCAACCAAATCCGTCAGCAGCAATTACAAGAACCTTTATTTGAATTTTCTGGCGCTTGTGCGGGTTGTGGCGAAACTCCTTATATTAAACTGGTTTCCCAACTCTTTGGCGATCGCACCATCATTGCCAATGCCACAGGTTGCTCCTCCATTTATGGCGGCAATTTACCGACAACGCCCTACAGTAAAAATGCAGCGGGTAGAGGTATTGCTTGGTCGAATTCCCTCTTTGAAGATAACGCCGAATTTGGTCTAGGTTTCCGCCTTTCTATCGATAAACAAGCGGAATTTGCAGCGGAGTTATTACAACGCCTCCGGGGTGAATTAGGAGAACATTTAGTCGATGAAATTTTACATGCCCGTCAAAACGATGAAGCCGATATTTGGGAACAACGAAAACGGGTGCGAGAAGTCAAAATCAAATTGTCTTTGATCAAATCCGATGAAGCCAAACAATTAGCCAGTGTGTTGGATTACCTCGTGAAAAAATCCGTTTGGATCGTGGGTGGAGACGGTTGGGCCTATGACATTGGTTTCGGCGGTTTAGACCATGCGATCGCCAGCGGTAAAAACATCAATATCCTCGTGCTGGACACCGAAGTTTACTCCAATACCGGGGGACAGTCCTCCAAGGCAACCCCCCGCGCTGCCGTCGCCAAATTTGCAGCAGGCGGCAAACCCGCCCCGAAAAAAGATCTCGGTTTAATCGCCATGACCTACGGCAATGTGTATGTCGCCTCCGTTGCCATGGGAGCCAGGGACGAACATACCTTACGGGCATTCCTCGAAGCCGAAGCCTACGATGGTCCCTCCCTGATCATCGCCTACAGTCACTGCATCGCCCACGGCATCAACATGAGCACCGCCATGACCCACCAAAAAGAACTGGTCGAAAGCGGACGTTGGTTGCTCTACCGTTACAACCCAGAACTCAGGGTAACAGGCAAAAATCCCTTGCAATTGGACAGCCGTACTCCGAAGGGCAAAATTGAAGGTTCTATGTACAAAGAAAATCGTTTCAAAATGTTAGCCATGACCAAACCTCAAGCCGCTAAAGAACTCTTGCAACAAGCCCAAAACGATATCGATACCCGTTGGCGCATGTATGAATATTTAGCCGCCAGAAACGAAGAATAATTGCTAGCTAAATCAACATCAAAATCACTCTAATCATCACCGGAGAAACAGCATGGATCTCACTACCACCTATCTCGGACTCAAACTGCGATCGCCCCTCATTGTTGGAGCCGCTGCCCCCCTGACCGAAGACCTAGACAACCTCAAAAAAATGGAAGATGCTGGTGCTGGAGCCATCGTTTTACATTCCCTATTCGAGGAACAAATTCGCCAAGAAAAACTCGAATTACACCACCATCTCACCTACGGAACCGATTCCTTTGCCGAAGCCTTAGATTATTTTCCTAACAATGCTTCCGATGTTTTTCATGTGGGCGTTGAAGCCTATTTAGAACATATTCAAACTGCAAAATCCATGGTGAGAACGCCGATTATTGCGAGTTTAAACGGTGCTCACCAAGGCGAATGGGAACACACCGCCAAACTCATGGAACAAGCGGGAGCCGATGCCGTCGAATTGAACATTTATTATGTCCCTGCTGACCTCAACAAAAGTGGTGCAGAGGTGGAATATGAATATGTGCAAATCGTGCGCACTGTCAAAGAAAACCTCACTATTCCTGTTGCTGTAAAGCTCAGTCCATTCTTTAGCAGTACCGCAAATATGGCAAAACGTCTAGTGGAAAATGGCGCGAATGGACTCGTTTTATTTAATCGTTTCTATCAGCCTGACATTGACATCGAAAACCTCGAAGTCACCCCAAATCTTATCCTCAGTGATGCCGAAGAAATGCGTTTACCAATGCGTTGGATTGCGATGCTTTATGGTCGCTTAGATGTTGATTTTGCTGCCACCAGTGGCATCCAAACAGCGACAGATGCAATTAAAATGTTAATGGCAGGGGCAAAGGTAACGAGTTTGGTGGGTACGTTACTCCGCCATGGCATTAGCTACCTAGCAACCATGGAAAACGAGATGCAGCAATGGCTAGAAGAACATGAATATCTTTCTCTCGATCAACTGCGGGGCAGCATGAGCCAGGTAAATTGTCCTGACGAAAGTGCCTTTGAACGGGCGCAATATATGCGAGCAATTCAGTCCTATCAACCGGATCACAGTATTCTTTAAATATCGCTAATTATATCTCTAGCAATAATTTCTAGAAGTATTGTTGAAACATTGTTAGATGAACAAAAATTAGGTTATGTCATTCTGTCTAGATATTGATGATGTAGCCTTTTTGTGATGTTTGTGATGAAAATTTATCGATCTAGTTGGGGCGATCGCCAAATCGATATCAAATCAATACAAAATCAATATAAACCACATAAATCTTAAAAATCACATAAAAATTACATAAAGTTTAAATAACTCATTCGCCAATTCAAGTATGAAGTGCAACACCTAGGGTCTTTCTGAAGAGGGACTCATAAGGATATTCTGATGTTAAGTAAAACAATAAGAAATCCCTATGAGTTACACCCATTTTAG
>JBIKYI010000286.1:0-4655 GCA_044355355.1 Limnothrix sp.
GTTGAATAAGGTGGTAGATTTAATTAATAATCGACCAAGAAAATCGCTTGACTATCGCACTCCGAGTGAAGTATTCTTGCTGTCATCATCAGAACCTGTTGCACTTCAGATTTGAATTGGCGGTTTAAAATCGACTTGAAATATTTGAACAAATTCTTAAAATATCCTTAAATAGCCAAAAATTGTTCAACAACAAATTTACTCAACAACGAACAACCCTAGATTCTTTTATGTCTAATCAAACTCATCCTAATCAAACTCATCCTAATCAAACTAAGCAAATAGCAACCAACGAAGTAGAACAAAACTCTAACGCCCAGGAAAAAATTCTCTGCCCCCATTGTCGACGCACCGCAACCAATGGGATTAAATGTAAAGGCATCTGTGTTGCAGACAATGATTATTAAAATCTTTTCTTACTGGGATTAATAGAGGACAGAACTAGATTAAAAAAATCACAATATTTAAAATAATTAGAATCAATAATAAGGCTATGTTGATATATAGTTCTTTAGGGTTCTCTTTGATTTTTCCACCTAGGATACGTACCGTTTTTTCTTGTAGATAGTTACGCAAAAAAAGAGGAACGCGGTCATAATATTTTTTATATTCGAGAATCTGTAGGGTAACAGTGACGAGGTTAAAGGCTGTAATGCCTAACATTAACCAGCGGTAGATCGAATAAAAATTCATCGTTGAATTCGTTGTCTCAAGTGGGATGGCAAATGTGATGGAGGGAATGAATGGCGATCGCTTTTAGAAAATTCCCTCAAAGTTTTCAGAGCATATCCAGAAAATCTTGATATTTAGCTAAATTTTCGCTGGCTATTTAGAACTTTATCTTAACGGTTGTTTTAATGGCTGATTGTGTATTCATTGGTCATGCTAAACGTCATGCTCAAAGGTGATGCTCAAAATGTGATGAGGCAATTAAATAGGGTGAACCCGCACCCATAGGGGTTCGGTTATACAGGTTCTTTTTTCGGCGAAATACCCTTACTATTCAGGGTAACTTGGGTCGAAAGGGAATGGCATACTGTGGATTTTGAGTTAGATCAACTACAAATTGGCAAGACGGTCAGTGCTGTATTGCAGGATGTGAATGGTCATGGCTGTTTAGAGGTGCCGATGTCGGATCAGCAGCGTCATGGTCAATGGCGAGGGGCGATCGCCGCCCTGGAGCAGCTTTTACAGGAAACTAAAACACAACCTAATGGTGAACCCCATGGCATCGTGTTATCAAGTCCTAGTCCTGTGTTTGGCGATCGCCACATTTCGGCGCAATATCAGCATGCGGTGTTCACCCCCAAAAGTATTCAAGAATTAGCGATTTCTAATTTTCAGTTGACTGGGATCTGCGGCGATCGCCCTGAGGTGACCCGCCATAATTTACTCGAATTTCCCCTATTTCCCAATGACCCCCTGTACGAAGAGCATTTTTGTGTGGTGCTGACGACGGAATTTAGTGTGGTGCTGGTCTCCGCTGCGGATACGGGCTTTCAATTTTCCTTTGACCCTAGGGCGATCGCCGAATTGTGGCAACTGCTCCGGTGGCGTATGGCACTAACCCAGCCGTTCCAATACCAGACCATTCAGCAACTCTGGCGGCAATTTCCTCCCATCGCGCCGGATTATCGCTTTGTTTCCCGTTTTAGTCAGCTTATGTTGCGATCGCTCCCCACTACCAATATCACGACCAATGCGGTTCCCAGCAAAAATCAGCCAGAAACAGAACACAAAACCCACGCCAAAAATATCCAGCCTGAACTCGAACTCCTCCAAGCCCTCACCCACGAGATTCGTACCCCTCTCACCACGATCCGCACCATGACCAAATTACTGCTGAAAAAGAAACAGCAGCTCACCAACGACATCGTGAAGCGCATCGAAACCATCGAGCAGGAATGCAATGAACAAATTCGCCGCATGGAATTAATTTTTCGCGCCGCAGAACTAGAAACCCCCAGTCGCCAACGGGAAGTGCAACTCATTCCCACCTCCCTCGATCAACTTTTTTGTGAAAGTGCCCCCCGCTGGCAAAAACAAGCCGCCCGGCGCAGCGTTTCGTTAGAAGTCATTTTGCCGAAAAAACTGCCCCAGGTGGTCAGTGATCCCGCCATGCTTGATCAGGTGTTATCAGGTTTAATTGACGGCTTTACCCGACGTTTACCCGCTGGTTCGGAAGTGCAAATTCAGGTATCCACCGCTGGCAGTCAACTCAAACTAGAGGTGCAGTCCCAAGGGGTCGCCCAACAATGTCTGGAAAAGGCGATCGGACAATTGTTGATTTTTCAACCGGAAACGGGCAGCCTGAGTCTCAATTTTGACGTTACGAAAAACCTATTCCATGCCCTCGGCGGTAAACTCCGCATTCGTCAACGTCCCTCTGGGGAGGATGTGTTTACTATTTTTCTGCCCCTGGGTAATAGTCTCTCGATGCCCCTCTAGGGTCTGACAAAGGTTGGACTCAACAATATTGAACTAAAATAGTGAACTAAAAAATGTTGAGTTGCTTGGGTTCTGACGCTGAGGCAATGAGGCGATCGCAGCCTGAATCTGGATAAGCCCAACGGTAATGACATTCCTTAGGATTTCCCCAACAGAGGGCGAGGTAAAATTCGTCCCGACCGATATCGAGTTCTGCCCATTCCGCCGCCTGACTCCGCCGCTGTGCTTCCTCTGGAGTAAAGGCAATGGGGGTATAGTTCTCCAGCCTCCATAGTTGTAGCCCTTGGGTCACCTGCCACCAAAATTCGAGGACGGCTGTTTTGGCGTTTTGCAAAATCATCTTATCGGTGTCGATGGCGATCAGTTGGTGATGAATTTCTGGTAGGCGCAAATGGCGATCGCCCACCGTCAGTTCCCGCCAGACAATCCCAGAAACCTGATGTTCCCGCTGATATTGATGAATTTGCTGGGCAAAATCCTGACAAGCAAACACCTTACCCACCTGCTCCAAATCCAGCGCCATACTCACAATGGGAATCCCCACGCGATCCTTGGGGGACAACAGCAGGCGATCGCCTCGCCAAGCTGCCTTTAACTCTTGGTCAAGAATTTGGATTAAGTCCTGGGTGCTATAGGTCATGACCTTCGGCGCAAGTCGATTGTCGTCCTAGTCTAACGTTGCGACCTACCGATAGCCAGCCCAGGGACTCACTTCCACCACACCATTGGGACGGAACACCACATTCACTTGGGTGAGGGGCACTTTGGGAATCAGACTCTGACCGGGCACAATTCCCGCTGCATCAGGTTTGATCAGTTTCGGTAATGGTGTTTTGTCCACAGAGGTTTCCGCCAGGGATGTCTCGGAAATATAGAAGGCGATCGCCCCATCATCCGTCACCCCAATGCTATACCGCAGCGGTTGGCTGGTTTCTACCGTCTCCGTTCCCAGGGCAGAAGTAATTGCCACCCGCGTATTACGAATCAACTGTCTGAGCGCATCCCCCCGCACCTGACTGTTATCAAACTCGACCTCGCCACTAAAGCCGTTCCAAGGACTAACCTGTAACACCTTATTCTTAAAGACAACCTTGAATTGACCCACAGGCTTAGAAGTGGCGATCGCCTCATCCACCGAAGAATAACTCAACTGCGGCAACGGCGTAGCATTCACCACATCCGGCGCAGTCCCATCAATCGGCTGATAACCCACAATCGAACCATCCGCCGCCATCGACAAACGAAAAGCCGCCGTTTGACCATCCGGACGTTCCTGCCATGCCTGATCCAAAGTCCGATACAGATAACTCTGCATCATCATCAAACTCAAACCATCATCAATCTCAGAAACCTTCGTGACCAAAGCATCCAGATCCGCCGCCGAAGCTGCCGCCTCAGGGGGGACAGTCGCCTGATTTGCATTATTATCCGTCGTCTGCTCCGTCGGATTATTTGCCTCCTTAGTATTGCCTTCCACAGGACGCACCCGATCCGGTACTGGCGCAAAGAACAACGCAAACGCCGTTAAAGCAAAACCACTAATGCCGATTAATGGTGGCGTGACCCGTTCCGCCAAAGATTCCTCAGGAACACAATAACGACGACTGAGGGGAGTGAGCGGCAACACAAAATTCGGCAAAGTCAAAGCATCCGCCAAAAACTGATCGATCGCCTCCGTCAGGTCAAACACCTCCGCCGTCGTCAAATGCACCTCATTTGTCGCATTATCCACCACCTCAGTGCCAGACTGTTGCCACAGGAGACGATGCCCCTTATGACCAGGCATGGTTTCGATCACCATCTGTCCAGCTTCCTGCACCGCATCAATGGGATGGTGAATCCCACTGAGCAAACCTTGGGCATATTCACTTACCGCCCGCACGAGGTGATCAAAAAAGACCTTACCGCCGTTAAGACTCTGGCGAGAAGTCATAAACCGACATTCCACATTGGACAGCACAGCCAGGGTTTGGAGAGCATTGCCTGTGCCATCGTCGAAACCCTCAAGGATCAGGGTGCAGTTGGGTAAACTATATTGTCTGAGAATATTCATTGGCTAGGTATTTAACTGACTTCTCCATCAAAAAGACTGACCCAGAGTCGTTGAGTGCCAACGGTTCCGGTACAAAAAATTAATTTTTGCAGTAAATCCACGGCAAGCTCATTTAAATCTTGCTTAGATTCGTTGTATATCATCACCCGCACAC
>JBIKYI010000287.1:0-4651 GCA_044355355.1 Limnothrix sp.
TGTGCCAGGGGTCGCCAAGGCTGAGTTTAAGGGCGAACCATTAAGCTTTACGGAAAATCCCAATGGTCGCAGAATCGAATTCATAATGCCCCCGGATTTTACGCTGAATAAGGATGAGAGCTTTAATTTAGTCTATGCCGCCCAGGTGACCCCCGATAGTATTCGTGGTGAAGGGGAGAATTTAGCCTTTGTCGAGGGGGAAAAGGCGAGCAGTGACTCCATTGTGAGTGATGGACCAGCGATTCACAGATTGAAAATTGAACCGGGCATTGTGGCGGATTGTGGCACGATTATCGGTCGGGTGTTTGTGGATAAGAATTTTGATGGTCATCAGCAATCTGGGGAGCCTGGGGTTCCCAATGCGGTGATTTTCCTGGAGGATGGCAACCGGATTATGACGGACGAAAATGGTCTGTATACGGTCGCCAATGTTCTGCCGGGTTACCACACGGGCACGTTAGATTTAGACAGTATTGAGGGCTATGGTCTAGCCCCGAATCGTTATTTCCTCGCGGAGAATGGGCAGTCGCGCTTGGCACAATTGGAGCCTGGGGGCTTGGTGCGGATGAATTTTGCGGTCACACCGATCACCGATGTCGATGGGGAGGGCAACTAAGATGTTGAATTCTCCTCAGGCTAAAGGTTTCTCTCTCCGCGATCGCCTACTGCTCTCTCTTCTCGGCAGTGGTGTCCTATGTTTGTTGCCTGTGTTTGGTTTGGGTCTACCGAAGGCGATCGCCCAGGTTGCTGATGTGGGAACTGGCGAGGCGATCGCCGAAAATTACGTCAAGATCCTCACCCCCACCGAAACAACCCCCCTAGAAAGCATTTCCAGCAGTGTGATGGTCGAACATCGTGGCGACGGCAAATTAACGATTACCGTTGATGGCACCACCGTGGAAAACGATTTAATCGGTCGGACAAACGTCGATAAAGCGTCCGGCATCACCACCACCACCTGGTATGGGGTTATCTTCCCCGCAGGGGAAACAACCCTCACTGCTACCCTAGAAATTAACGGCAAAACTTATACCGAGACCAAAATCATTCGTTCCCCTGGTCTACCCGAAGAACTCCGCATTCGCACCCGAGAAAACAGCATTATTGCCGATGGAAAATCCGTCGCGAATATCGTTGGCTCCTTTTTCGATGAATCCGGGACAGAAACCCATTGGAAAACCAAAGTGTCCCTCTTTAGCAGTGATGGGGAATTTGTTGGCGTTGACCTCGACCCCGATCAACCAGGTTTTCAAGTTCAATCCGGCGATGAAGGATTTACCGCCCAACTGAGATCTGGCAACCAAGCCGATCCCATCACCATTACCGCTAAAGTCGGTGAATTAGAAGCCTTCACCCAGCTCCTCCTCACCCCACAATTACGGGAAGTGCCTTTAATTTCTGGCTTTATCGATTTTCGCTATGGAGCCAGCGGCTTAAACTTTTTTGACCGTTACAAATACTTCCTTCCCCTCAATGACAATAACGACTACAAATTTGATGTAAGTTCTGCCGTCTTCGCCACGGGCAGTATCGGTGAATGGAAATTTTCCGGCGCTTACAATAGCGATCGCCCCATTAACGAAGATTGCGACTGTAGTAACCGACTATTTGGCGGCTACCAAGCCTCCGAATATAACTACCCCGTCTACGGCACCAGCTCCAGCCGTGAAGCCACCACCCCCTCCATCGATCAACTCTTCCTCCGCCTAGAACGCGCCTCCCATGTCCCCAACGCCGACTCCGACTTCATCATGTGGGGCGACTACACCATTGATGAATTTGCCAGGGGTTCCCAAGAATTTAGTGCCACCAGCCGTAACCTCCATGGCTTAAAAGCCCACTACAACCTCGGAGCCTTAGAACTCACCGCTTTCCACAGCAATACCGTGCAGGGCTATCAACGGGATGCCATCGTACCCGACGGAACGAGCGGCTACTACTTCGCCTCGCGGCGTTTAATCGTGCCAGGTTCAGAGGAAGTTTATCTTGAATCAGAGGAATTAAATCGACCGGGTGTAGTCATTGATCGCCAGCAACTCAGCCGAGGAGCCGATTACGAGATCGATTATGACCGTGGTTCCCTCCTGTTTACCACCCCCATCTATGCCACCAATGCCAACGAATTTGGTGAAGTCCTAGTACGGCGGATTGTGACCACCTACCAATATGAAAACTCCGGCGACAAAACTAGCATTACTGGGGGACGTTTCCGCTATCATTTTGACCGCAACTTCCAGACAGAAAGCTGGCTTGGTGGCAGCTATATCAAGGAAGATCGGGATCTGTATGATTTTGAGCTACTCGGTTTTGATAGCAAAATTAGCCTGGGTTCGACCACAAGTTTAATTGCGGAATATGCCCATTCCAAAAACTTTTCTGCCTTTGAGGGTAATGTCGAAGGCTCTGCTTATCGTTTTGAAATCGATTCCCAGCCGACCGATTGGCTCACAGCCAAAGCCTTTTATCGCACTGTGGATGCGGGTTTTGCGAATAATTCTACCCTCAGTTTTGTCCCTGGGCAAACCCGTTATGGGGTGGATGTTTTGGCGAAGCTGAGTGATGCCACCAATCTAACTTTTAAATATAACCACGATGATAATTTTGGGACTGCCCCCCGTCCGTTGGATGATTTTGAGGCGCTGATTAATCCGGGTCTAGAGCCTGTGCCGGGACAAAAGGTGGATAACAGCCTCACGACTATTTCGGCGGGTATTACCCAAATGATTGGGGAGGCTCAGTTGGGTTTGGAGTATATCCATCGTGATCGGGTCGATCGCCTCACTCCTGAGGTCTTAAAATCTAATTCTGATATTTTACGGTCTCGTTTAACCCTCCCCATCGGCGATCGCGTGACCGTCAGAGCACAGAACGAACTCAGTTTATCCAGTTCTGAAGATAGCGTGATCAGCGATCGCACCCTAGTCGGCGTAGACTATCGCGCCCTCGACTGGCTGACCCTCAACTACAGCACCTCCTGGTTTACCAATGGTCCCCAAGCAGGCAAGAACATTTCCAGCCTGGGCTTAAGCGCCAACTATGCCCTAGGCACAGACACCACCCTTAACGCAAGATACAACATCGCTGGTGGCGTAGACGGCATTACAGGCATCGGCACTTTCGGCATCCAACAAAAATGGGTGGTGCGCCCTGGTCTAAAGTTCGACTTTGGCTACCAGTACTCCTTCCAGAATTTAGGACGTACCGCCAGCGGACTCCAATTCAGCCAGCCCTACGCCGTCGGTCAGGGAGCCTCAAGCTTAGGTTTGGACGGACAAACAGCCTTTAATGCGGGCTTTGAGTACACAGACAATCCTGATTTTAAATTCTCAGCCAGATGGGAACGACGCAATTCTAGCCAAGGCACAAACACCGTGATTAATGCCGATGCCGCTGGAAAAATTACCCCCGCTTTAACGGCTCTCTTCAGTTACAACCGTGCGGGCGTTGCCAACCAAACCCTGGATAACCAGTTGGATCCGACCTCTACGTTGCGTCTAGGTCTTGCCTATCGAAACCCTGAAAACGATAACTTTAATGCACTGTTTCGTTATGAACATCGCACCAATCCGGCGATCATTCCCGACACGATTTTATTTGGGGCGGGTACGGGTTCTGAGGAGTCTGTACTTGCCTTTGAGGGGATTTATGCTCCAAATTGGCAATGGGAATTTTATGGCAAATATGCTTTCCGTAATAGCAAAACTTACCTCGCGGATGATTTTGTCGGGGAGAGCAATATTAGTTTGGGACAATTACGGGCGCGGTATCGTCTGGGTTATCAATGGGATGTGGCTGTGGAAGGGCGCTGGATTAGCCAAGCTACAGCGAACTATAACGAAATGGCACTGATGCTGGAAACGGGCTATTATGTCACGCCGGATCTGCGCATCTATTCGGGTTATTCCTTTGGTAAAACCAATGATTATGATTTTGAAGGGGCGCGGGAAGCGGGTGGCTTTTACGCTGGGGTCAATGTCAAGTTAGATGGCTTATTCCGAGGTTGGCTGCTGCCGGATAATCAGGATAATCGCACTCATGTTCAGGCTAATACTCAGAATGTATCTGTGAGTGATCAGGGTAATGGGGTTCAACCGTAAGTGATGAGTAATGATTGATGAGTAATGGGCAATTAATGGTTCGGGTCGGGTAATTAACGTTTTTTTGTAGGAATTGTTGGGTTGTAATGGTCATTTCTTCTGTGCTGTGCCGTAATCGTTATTTGCTGGTTTGTCTCTTGCTGTTGGGCTTGGGTGGGCGATCGCCCCAGAGCCTATTAGCCGCTGAAGTGTTAGTAGCAGATGAACTGGACAAGCCTAGGGCTATTTATGAGGCGGTGGTGAATTCGGCAGCAGATGGGGAGATTATGCCGGACGATGCCTTAACCTTGCGGGAAGCATTAACGTTGATTAATGGGGATCTGTTATTCACGGATCTCAGTACCGCAGAACAGCAACAAGTCCAGGTAATGACGACGGGTGATCGCTACAGCATTCGTTTTGCCCTACCAGCGGGACAGAACCACATTCAACTCTCCAGCCTATTGCCGCCCCTCCGCCAAAGCAAAGTCACCATCGATGGTTTTGCGTCAGCAGAAACAGGCTTAGAGGAAGTAACACCAGGCATTAGTTTATCCCCGGTGGTGGGTGCTTTG
>JBIKYI010000288.1:0-4642 GCA_044355355.1 Limnothrix sp.
TTTATAAATCTCCATTATTATTATTTTTCCCAACGGAATGCCGAGGCGATCACCGCCGCTGCTGGGAAAGATATGGGGATTTTTATTATTTCTCCTGGGGATAAGGGCGGACAACTTTTTACACCACCTGCCACCCTCGAAGCATTATGTAAACCCTTTACGCCCCTGGGTCTCAGCTATCGATTTTTATTAGCCGATCCGCGCATTACCACCCTCAGTTTTGGGGCAGCAAATCCCGCTGAATTAGAAATATTAGAGGCGATCGCCGATCAAGATTTCCCCTTGACCACCGCCGAACAGGACATTTTTCAACAATTAAAAAATCATCAAAAACAGACATTGGCAATGGATTTTTGTGCCCAATGCGATCAATGTTTACCCTGTCCAGAAACGATTAATATCCCCGAAATTCTACGGCTCCGCAATTTGGCGATCGCCTACGATATGCAAGGTTATGGCGAATATCGTTACCAAATGCTCGAAAATGCTGGACATTGGTTTCCCGGTCGTAAGGGCAATGCTTGTACAGAATGTGGCGATTGCTTGCCCCGTTGCCCCGAAAATTTAGCGATTCCGCGCCTGCTCCAGGATGCCCACCAGCGCCTCAATGGCAAACCCCGCCGTCGTCTTTGGGAATAAATCCTTTATATTCATCCTAATGCCCCTTCTACCAAGCTTGTTATGTGCCGTTTACTTGCCTATTTGGGCGCTCCTGTCCAAGGCGATCGCCTCCTGCTAGAGCCAGTCCATTCCCTCGAAGTTCAGAGTTATCAACCCAAGGAAATGACCGCCGGATTGCTCAATGCTGATGGTTTTGGCATTGGTTGGTATCACCCAACTAAGGATGATTTACCCTACACTTACAAAAATTTGTTGCCCATTTGGAGCGATCTCAATTTACCCCAAATTAGCCGTTCCTTTGAGTCCCATTGTGTCCTTGCCTATGTGCGGAGTGCGACCCCTGGATTGTCCGTTGATCTCGGTAATTGTCAGCCATTTACAGAACAAAAAATGATGTTTATTCATAATGGCTATATCAACAATTTTCGACAAACGTTATATCGTCCTATTCGCTCCCAATTGAAAGATGAACTCTATCAAAAAATCCATGGCACGACGGATTCAGAACATATTTTTGCCCTAATCTTAAACCAAGATTTAAATCAAGAGAAATCGCCTTGTCAAAACAGTCTTAAAGATGCCATTTTAGCCACATTAAAACAGTTAACAGAATTAGCTAATCTCTACAAAACCCATTTTTCTGCCAATGTCGTGATCAGTGATGGTAAAAAACTTTGGGCAACCCGCTATGCCCACAATGCCCCCGTGCCTACGCTATATTTTCGGGAGGATCTGGGGGGGATCACCCTTGCTTCCGAGCCATTGGATGATGCATGCTGGAAGTCTCTGCCAGAACAAAGTTTAATTACTATCAACGAAAACCGTGACCTACATATCGAGGCGATCGCCCACTGAAGCCACCACCACTGCCATCAAAACCGAACTGCGCGAACAGATGACCTTGGCACGTCGCCTCACCTTTGACCTGTTTGCCGATATCGGGGCGGTCGCCTACTACCAACAAGCCCATGCGGACTTTAGTCCGACGGGTTGGCATCTGGGGCATATTGCCTTTACTGAATCTCTGTGGATTTTGGAGCATTTAGCCGGAAAAAAGCCCATTTATCCGCAATATAAACAGCTATTTGCCGCTGATGGCTTACCGAAGGAAAAACGCCAAGAACTGCCGGATTTTGAGACCCTTAAAACCTATCTCGAAACCGTGCGGGTAGAAGTTTTTGCCTATCTAGAAACGGCGGCGATCGCCGAACAGGAACGACTATGGTGGTGGTTACTGCAACATGAAACCCAGCACAACGAGACGATCGCCTTTGTGCTTGCCCTCCATCGCCTCAATGCGGGTCAACCTGCCTTAAACGCGCCAACAAAAACTAATCTCCCATTCAAACCGGAAATGGTGACCGTGCCAGCCGGGACATTTTTCTGCGGTGCAGCCTCCATCGTCGCCCAGGACAACGAGCGATCGCCCCATGAAGTTTACTTAGACAGCTACCAAATCGACCGTTACCCCGTGACCTGTGGCGAATACCAAGCCTTTATCGACGCAGGGGGCTACCAAAACCCAACCTTCTGGACAACCGCCGCTTGGCAATGGCAAACCCAAGCCCAGGTGACCCAACCCCTCTACTGGTCAGGCGACGACAATTTTCACGATCATCCCGTCTGTGGCGTGAGTTACTACGAAGCCCAAGCCTATGCCAAATTTGTCGGCAAACGGTTACCCAGCGAATTCGAATGGGAAAAAGCCGCCGCCTGGGATCCCACCACTCAAACCAATCGACCCTACCCCTGGGGACAAACTTGGCGATCGCCCCTGTGCAACCATAGCCAAAACAGCCCAGGCACAACCCCTGTCCAAGCCCACCCCGACAGTCGCAGCTTTTACGGTTGCCAAGATTTATTAGGAAATATTTGGGAATGGACAAGTTCCCCATTTCAGCCCTATCCCGACTTCACCGCCTATCCCTACAAAAACTATTCCGCCACCTACTTTGACAATGAACATTACGTTTTACGCGGTGGCAGTTGGGTGACCCGACCCTGGGGAGTACGGAATACCTTTCGCAACTGGTATCACCCCTGGACAAGGGAAATTTTTACCGGATTTCGTTGTGTCAAATAATAGTTTCAAATAACAATTATCATCGAATTTCTATCGGAATTATTATTAACTACACCACTGATATTTTTTTGATAAATGCGATTAAACCGTCATATTTTGCCCGTCCAATGTCAGGCTGAAGGACTAATTTAATGAGCATATTGATGAGAAATTTAAGCAAACATCGCGCAAAGACAAAATAGCTGACATGCTTTTTTAAAAAGTATAAATAACTGAAACTACTGTGAAAAAATTTGTTGTACTGATTGGCATTGGTAATGGATGATGCTTGGTGAATGATTTTCAGTGAAGGACATAGGGCGATCGCATAACCCAAGGCTCGATAACGTAGGCAAAAATCGACATCCTCGTAGTACAAGAAAAATGATTCATCAAAGTGGGGAATTTCGGCAAACCGACTTAAATTCAGCATTAAACTACAGCCACTAATCCAATCGGAAGCCACTAATTGATCGGGATTTTCATCTTGATTGAATAATTTAAGATCTTTACTTTCGCCTGTTTTAGGATTAAAAAGACCTTTTGTAAACCAAGGATTACCATCAGGGGTCACGATGGTTGTGCCGAGGATCGCAAGTTTTTGTTGCTGTAACCAAATATTTTCTAGAACATTCCAGTAATGATCAGGAGTTTCAGTGGGGAAGTAAGTATCAGGATTGAGTAGCCAAATAATTGCTTGGTGATCTTGTGCAGCAAGATATTGAATGCCTAAATTGCAGCCTCCTCCAAAACCTAAATTTTTTCCTGCTTGTAAGACCTGAATATTGTCTGATTGCAGATTGATAATATCCTGATCTTCAGGGGAATTATTAACAATAAGAACTTGATAATTGGGGGAATTGGGGTCTGGTAAAGATTGAATTAATCTTTGGATCAGTTTGCTGGAATTGTAATTAATGGTTAAAAGATAAATCACACAGGTAAATCACCCAAAAAAATTATTGGGATAGGTATTCTTTCAACATTAATTGTAGGGAATGATGCCAATGGGGAGCATGGGAACCTAACAATTTGGTTATTTTTTGATTAGCGAGAACGGAGTAATGGGGTCTTTGGGCGGCGGTTGGATATTCTGCGGTAGTGATGGGGATGAGGTTTTGAAGTTGGAGGGGATAGCCTAATTGTCGCGCTTCCATAAAAATGGCAGCAGCGAAATCATACCAACTGCATACGCCACTATTGGTAAAGTGATAAATGCCTGAGGTTTCTGGTGAGAGATGGTCGCAAAGTTGGAGGAGGGCGATCGCCAAATCCTTTGTCCAAGTAGGGCTACCGATTTGATCGGCGACAACGCCTAATTCTTCTCTAGTCTGTCCCAGTTTGAGCATGGTTTTCACAAAGTTGCCTTTGCCATAAAGCCCATAGACCCATGCCGTGCGCACGATCATATATTGGTCTGTCTGCTCAATAATTGCCTGTTCCCCAGCAAGTTTGGACTGACCATAGATGCTTTTCGGCTGTGTGAGATCGTCTTCGCGGTAGGGCAGATAATGTTGTCCGTCAAAAACGTAGTCGGTGGAAACATGGATTAAATAGCTATCTATTTGCTTGGCTGTTTTGGCGATCGCCGCCACCGCTAAATGATTGATCGCAAAAGCCTGCTCCTTTTTAGTCTCCGCCAGATCCACCGCTGTATAGGCAGAGCAATTGATGATAATGTCTGGTCGAATCTCCAGAATGTAGTTATTGATATCACTGGATACGCTTAAATCTAAAGTCTGGCGATCGCAAGCCACATAATCACAACCGCGATCTTCTAATAATTTCTGTAATTCACTTCCCAGTTGACCCGAACTACCGATTACTAAAATTTTTTGTGTCATAGGTCTAACTACTAGGACAAAAGACTGGAAAAGAAGAGGAGAAGAGGGTTTGATAGAAATTACGACAAATCAATCAGACCCTCATGCATCAGATTAACCTTATCCGCCGCGAATT
>JBIKYI010000290.1:0-4611 GCA_044355355.1 Limnothrix sp.
GAATGAGACGCGTTTTCGTTGTGCCAGGAATAGGATAGCGCGTGAAAATAATGAGATGATTGAGATTGTCCATGGTCACCGTTTAACGTGCCTGGTTCGGATGAACTGGGTGTTGACCATAGAAGGGGACGACGGTTCCCCAGGGTGAAACTGGATTTTGCTGCCACTGTAAATAAGCGAGTTCCAACACTGCATCCACGGTTGCGCCCAATTGCTCCGGCGATCGCCCCATGATTGCCCCTTGCTCTCCGACTAAATTCTGCCAACTGTCCGGCAAAAATAAATCATCGCCGATAATCTCCTTGACCCCCGTCGCCGTAATTTCATAAATCGCCCCAAAGAGTTCCCCCCGTCTGGCGGGTAGCGACACCGCCCATTTTGTGCCGACTTGTTCCTTGCCCATTTGCCAGGCGATCGCCGCCAAAGTCGAAACCCCAAACAACGGCACATCAAGCTGTTGCGCTAAAGTTCGCGCCGTCACCACCCCGATCCGCGTCCCCGTAAAGCCCCCTGGCCCCTTCGCCACCGCCACAAACCCCAACGCCTGCCATGGTCGCGGCTGAATAAAATCCCCCAAATAACAATGCAAGTCCGAGGAGAGCGATCGCCCCAAATCCCACACCTGGGAAGACAGAGCCGCCGTCGAAAGATCCAATAACCCCAAACCCAATTGGGGAGTTGTCGTATGCAATGCCAAAGCAAATTTTGTCACGGGGTTCATAGCCACCAACCACAGCAATCATCAACACAGACTCTAAATTTTAGGCGATCGCCCCGTGATTCCCAATCAATCCCGCCCCACCTGCTGGGAATTCCCCAGAAAAACCTATGGAGAATTTGAGCTTATCGGTTATCATGAAAAATGCTGTCTTTATATTAAAAGTATTAGATTAATTTCATGGCAAAGAAATCGATGATTGAGCGCGACAGAAAACGTGCTCTTACAGTCGCCAAGTACGCAGAAAAAAGAGCTGCCCTGAAGGAAGCCTTCAAAAATGCGGAAGATCCGATGGAGAAACTCGACATTCACCGTAAAATCCAGAATCTTCCCCGCAATAGCGCCCCTAACCGGTTACGCAATCGTTGTAAAGTGACTGGTCGTCCCAGAAGCTACTACCGTGATTTTGGCTTGTGCCGTAACGTTCTGCGTGATTGGGCACACCAAGGCTTACTCCCCGGCGTGGTTAAGTCCAGTTGGTAGACTTGTAAGTTCGTTTTTATTTTGAATTTTTATGTGGAATTTTCATCTTGAAAATTAAAACGTTTTGACTGAAAAGTTCTGGCTTAAAAGTTTGAACTCGGTTTTAACTCTATGACTCTGGTGGGTGGAACAACTTGTTTCACCCTTTTTTGTGGTCTATAGTCGTTTCGGTTAAGTTTGAGAATTTTTGATCCCTCCGCCTTCGGCACCTCCCTTAGAAAGGGAGGCAATGAGCGTCTAATTTTTATTTGGAATGACCATAAATGTTTGATTATGATGATTAATTAAGAAAAGATTAAGCTTTTGCCCTCAAAATGGGATCAGACATTGCCATTGCATAACCTTGCCGCCGTAACTCTTCCGTTAGACTAGAATGACTGGCTTACGAGACGAAAGCGATCGCCATGAGTGATTCCGACAAGGAACAATTTATCTATCCCAGAGACCATTACCGTGGTGACTTCAATCTAGAAAATATGGCGTTTAATGCCAATTTGCAGGAATTTGCCCAGAAAGTAAACGTCATTTGCAACCTGGAAACCAATGGCAAAATTTCCTCCTATAAGGCATACAAACAAATTAAGGCTCTGTGGAAAGAACTGAAAACCAGTCGCAAGAGCCTTAATATTGAACCTTAAATGGCGAATGTTCCTATGAGACGAAGCAGGTTATTTTTCCAGCAACCATAGCGGTAAACTTTGGCTGGGATTTACTGCCAGTCCTTGGATATTGGGTTGAGCGAAAACGTACTCTGTCCCTTGCCACAGGGGAATATAGGGGACATCAGTAACTATCAATTTTTGGATCTCGGCAAAGATGGCGAGACGGGCATTTGGATCGGTTTCGGTGCGTTGGTCGTCGATCAACTGATTCATTTTTTCGTTCCAGTAGAAAGAACCCTGGTTTTGGGCACTACCGGATTCGCAACCTTTTTCTTCACTGCCTTTTTCGCAATCAAGCAGGGGCTGAATGTAGTTGTCAGCATCCAAGAAATCGGGATACCAATTCCCTAGGGCAGCGGGATAAATCCCCTGGGCAATATTTTTAAAGTAGGTTGCGCCTTCGACATCGCTGGGTTCAAATTTGAGGATGCCACCGAGTTCGCGATCGGCAAAGTCCTTGAGGGTCGTGGCAATAATACCTCTGGTGGTGGAACCGGAGGGATACCAAAGGGGGATGACGGCGGGTTTCTCGGCGCTAAAGCCTGCTTTGGTCAGGAGTTCTTTGGCGGCGGCAATGTTGGCATCACCATAGGTTTCCTTAAAGAGGGGTTTTGATGCAGCGAAGGAGGTGGGAATGAGGCTATAAAGGGGTTCTGCTTGTCCTTGTAATACTCGCTCGTTGATTAGGTTACGGTCGAGGAGGTAGGCGATCGCCTGGCGTACTTCCGGTTGATCGAGGGGGGCAAGATTGCGATTGAGCACCATGAAATTGACCGCTGTACCTTCCGCCTCAATAGATTGCACCGTACCCGCTTTAGCATCACTGAGGAGAGTGGTTACCTGTTCAGGATCGAGGGCTTGATAGGCAATGTCAACTGCTCCAGTGCGGAGGGAATTGAACAAGTTGGCGGAATTATTATTAAAGATTTGCAGATCGATCCCGGCATTCTTCGGTGCATCACCCCAATAGTCAGGGTTACGGTCAAGTTTGATGGTATCGCTGTTAAATTCAGCCAGGGTATAGGGACCCGTACCGATGAGTTGGTTGGGGGAAAATTTACCTTCACCCATTTCATAAGCAGCAGGGGAGATGGCACTTGCTCCGGCAAAGGCAAGCAGGGCAGGGAATGCAGCAAAGGGACGTTGGAGGGTAATGGTTAATTCGTAATCCCCTGTAGCTTCGATTTTGGCGATAATATCACCTAGGAGGAAGGAAGGTTTACCGCCGTTCTTGATAAAGCGTTCCAAGGAGAATTGCATGGCTGCGGCATTAAAGGCTTCGCCGTCGTGGAATTTGACCCCTTCCCTGAGCGGGATGACATAGGTTAGACCATCTTCGCTAATGGTCGGCATGGCTGTGGCGAGGAGGGGTTTTAATTCTGTTTTGCCAACTTCGTAGGTGTAGAGGCTTTCGGTGACGTTGTAGATAATGTTTAGTCCGACAACTTCATAGCTATCGGCGGGATCAATGGTACGGGGTTGCGCTGTGGTTCCTAGTAAAATCCGGCTGTCGGGATTGGTGGCAACTTCTGTGGTGTTGGGGCTGGTGCTTGTTTGGTTCGTTGTGGGGCTAGGGTTACAACCGATGAGCACGGAGCTACAGAGAAGGGCGATCGCCGCCGATTTGTAGACAGACTTATAGGTGATATGAAATTGTTTGCGCAGACTAAACATATTAATTATTTTGGTTTAATTATTTGGTAATTGTTGCCGATAGTTTGGATCTAAAGTTCGTTTGATCATATCGGCATTTGTCTGGTTTGCGGCTTAAGCACGGTGAATTGCCAGGGTTTTTTCGTCTAGAACTTCGTTGAGTTTGCCGCTGCGGTAACCTTCTAAATCGAGGGTGACATAGACGAATCCATACATCTGAAATGTTTTAACGAGTTCCTCTAGGTTGATTTGTGCCAGAAAAACTTTGATTTGGGCGGGGGGTAACTCGATGCGGGCGGTGTCTTCTTGCGATCGCACCCGGAGTTGTGACCAGCCCAGTTTGCGGAGATAGACTTCACAGCGTCCCACCCGTTGTAATTTTTCGGTGGTGATCAGTTCGCCGTAGGGAAAGCGGGAACTCAGGCAGGGTTGGGCAGGTTTATCCCACCAGGGCATCCCCAGGTTTTTCGAAATTTCTCGCACTTCGAGTTTGGTGATGCCACATTCTGCCAGGGGCGATCGCGCTCCCCGTTCCTTCGCCGCCTGGATGCCGGGACGATAATCCCCCAGGTCATCGGCATTGACCCCATCAATCACATAGGGATAACCCCGTTCGAGGGCAATGGGTTTGAGGGTATCGTGCAGTTCACTTTTGCAAAAATAACAGCGATTTACGGGGTTGCTGGTGTAGTTGGGGTTGTCCATTTCATGGGTGGTCACCAGTTCATGGGCAATGCCGATCGCCGCAGCTTGGGTTTGGGCATCTTCCAATTCTTCGGGAAGTAAAGAAGGGGAAACGGCAGTCATAGCAAGGCTTTTTTCACCAAGGACAGCATAGGCAACCTGTGCCACGAGGGTACTATCAATACCGCCAGAATAGGCGATCAACGCCCGATCCATATCCTGAAAAAATGCTTTTAAGGTTTCTAATTTCTGTTCCCACGCCATGTTCTGCAATCTCCGGCACAATTTTGTTTTGATGTTTGATGCTTAGAATTTTTAGAACGCCAATTCAAATCTGAAGTGCAACACCTAGGGTCTTTCTGAAGAGGGACTTATAAGGATATTCTGATGTTAAGCAAAACAATAAGAAAT
>JBIKYI010000291.1:0-4594 GCA_044355355.1 Limnothrix sp.
TGAATCTCTAATGGAAAGCTGAGTCGATGACGCGGAGAAAGGGGGATGGGGAGATGGGGTGACGCGGGGAGAGCAATTGATGGTGAATCTTCTCTCCTTGTCTCCCTACCTCCCTATCCCTTTGTCTTTGAAATGATGACGCGGGGAAGAGGCGACGCGGTGAAACGGGGAGAGCAATTGATGGTGAATCTCTCCTTGTCTCCTTGTCCCCTTGTCCTTCTACCCCCTCTGTCCCCCAATCCCTACGCGAATTGAGGTTATGATATTGAACACATTATCGAACTCATTTTTTTTGCAGTGTTTCAGTTGGGGAGTTTTTCACAATGATTTCTATGACGCCAAAAAGCGGGATTTTATTACTGGTGTCCTGTGTCTCGGCGATCGCCGCCGTGGGCTGTATCTTCGAGATTAGTTACGGTGAGCCAGATCTTGGCATGACTTACACTAGCCTGATTCTCGCTGCCAGCATTCCCCTCACCATTATTTCCTTCATCATTGCGGTCAAGGATACCCGTGCGAATCAAGATAATTAAGCATTAAATAAATTTGCGCTAAGTTTGGGCGAGAATTACGGGTTCCGCCAGCATAAATCGCTATAAATAAACATAGGACGGGGGCATGTTCTCCGTTTTGTGTTTTCTGGGGAAAATTTGGGAATCAACTATGCAAACTAGAGGTATCATTCGGCAACTCTCCACAGGCGGCTCGGCGATCGCCCTGTTACCGGAATTAGAGTTAACCGGGGGACAGGAAGTCATCATGGGTCGCGAACCCAGTTGTCAACTTGCCCTGGAACCTCATTTGTATACGATGGTTTCCCGTCGCCATGCCCTGATTCGACCCACCCAAGCAGGCTACCAACTGGAGGATCTCGGTAGTGCCAATGGGACTTTTGTGAATGGGCAACGCATCTATACTGTCCATCTCCTCCAACCGGGCGATCGCCTAACCCTCGGCGAAGATGGCCCCACCTTTAGTTTTGAACTCCAACAAACTACCCCAGCAGCAACTCCCCTCCCGGCGATCGTCCCCAATAGCCCAACCCCAAACGTCCCGCCCAATAGAGATTCTTCCCTAACCCTTTCCCAACTCTTCCCCATCGCTGCTACGGGTAAAGACCTCTCCCACAAAGCTTTTCTCATCCCTGGCATTATCACCGTCATTTGCGTCGTGATGATGTTTGCTTCCATCGGTGAACCTGTATTTTTTAACTTTTTGCTGTCTACCTACATCGCCGGAGCCGCCTACTACTACATCTATCAACTCTGCGGCAAACGAAAACCCTGGTGGGTACTCCTCAGCGCTGCCCTGTTCACTGTCCTGATGTTGGTGACCCCCGTATTAAGCCTATTCATCCTGGTTTTCCGAGGAATTTTACCGGGCGGCATACCGGAAGACGGCGGGATTATTGCCCTCTTTATCGGGATGTTTTTCGGGGCAGGACTGATGGAAGAAATTCTCAAAGCCTTACCTCTCTTCCTCGCCATATTTATTGGCAACAAACTCAAATCCCCTAAGCGCGAAAAGATTGGGCTATGGGAACCCCTAGACGGCATTTTATTAGGAACTGCCTCCGCCGTAGGCTTTACCCTCCTCGAAACCCTGGGTCAGTACGTCCCCGACATTGTGAATGAAGTTTCTACCCAGGCGGATGCCAGTACGGGGGAACTACTCGGTTTACAACTGTTGATTCCTAGGGTGCTTGGTTCGGTGGCAGGGCATATGGCGTATAGCGGTTATTTTGGCTATTTCATCGGCTTAAGTGTGCTCAAACCCTCTAAACGCTGGACAATTCTGAGCACAGGTTGTTTAACGGCGGCATTGCTCCATGCCCTCTGGAATACGGTAGGTTCCTATAGTGGTCTGCTGTTGGCGATCGTTGGGGTGTTGTCCTATGCCTTTTTAGCGGCGGCAATTCTTAAAGCTAGAGCCTTATCACCCACCCGTTCCGAAAACTTTGCCACACGCATCGCCAAGGAATAAGCAACGGCAGAATGTATTTTTATGGATCTTCTGATTCGCACTTACTCACCCATGCTGGTGAAAAATTCTATGGTTTCTTGGAGTGCCACGATAAAGGCATCAATTTCAGCAAAGGTATTGTAAAAATATAGACTTGCCCGCGCACTGCCAGAGGCATCAAATAGACGGTGTAGAGGCTGAGTACAATGGTGTCCTGAACGAATGGCTACCCCTTCGTGATCGAGCAAAGTGGCAAGATCATTGGCGTGGACTCCCTGCACGTTAAATGCGGCGAGGGCTGCCCGTCCGTGACCATTGACATCGGGTTGTTTGCCGTAAATTTTGAGGTTGGGAATGTCTGCTAATTTTTTGAATAAATAAGCGGTTAATTCTCCTTCGTAGGCATGAATTTTATCCATACCAATGGCGGATAAATAATCGACTGCCGCACCCATGGCGATCGCCTCACCGATGGCGGGAGTTCCGGCTTCAAACTTATGGGGGAGTTCGCCATAGGTGGAATGGTCAAAAAACACCTCGGAAATCATCTCGCCACCACCCATAAATGGTGGCATTGCCTCTAGGATTGCTTCCTTGCCATAGAGAAAACCAATGCCCGTTGTCGCACACATTTTGTGACCGGAACCCACTAACCAATCACAATCCATTGCCTGGACATCAATCGGCATATGGGGCAAACTTTGGCAGGCATCAATGAGAACTTTTGCCCCAAATTTACGGGCAGATTTAATGATTTCCTCGACGGGGTTAACGTTCCCTAAAGTGTTGGAAACATGCACCACAGAAACAAGTTTTGTTTTCTCAGACAGTAGCCTTTCATAGTGCGCAAAATCAAATTCTTCCGTCTCTGTGAGTTGGACATATTGAATGACCGCTCCGGTTTTTTCTGCAATCATTTGCCAAGGCACAATATTGCTGTGGTGTTCCATCACAGAAAGGATAATTTCATCCCCTTTTTGGAGATTAGCTAAACCCCAAGTATAGGCAACTAAATTAATCGCCTCGCTGGCATTTCTGGTGTAAACAATTTCATTACGGCTGGCAGCATTAATAAATTTAGCAACTTTATCCCTCGCCCCTTCATAACCATCCGTTGCCCTGGCACTGAGGGTATGGATGCCCCGGTGCACGTTGGCATTGTCCCGTTGGTAATAGTTGAGTAGTGCATCTAAAACGGCTTTAGGTTTTTGGGAAGTGGCGGCATTGTCTAAGTAAATTAGAGGTTTGCCATGGACTTCTTGGTGCAAAATCGGAAAGTCATCACGAACCTGTTCGGCGAGGGATTTAGTTTGGGTTGTGACCATGAAATTTCACCAAATGAAAGGTTAAAAAAGGGGATAAGAAATAAAGTTTGCTGAGGATAATTTGTCTTAATCGATGGTGCGGCAGGCGACACAGTTCACTAAGCCTTCATTGAGGGAAGGAATGGTGATGTTATCGATAATTTCGGCGGCAAAGGCATCAATTAATAGATGTCTGGCATCGTATTCGTTTAACCCTCGGCTGCGGAGATAGAAAATCTCATCGTTTTCGAGCTGACTAACAGTTGCGCCATGGGCACATTTAACGTTGTCGGCGGTGATTTGGAGTTCGGGTTTGGTATCGACTCGCGCCTTGGGGGAGAGTAATAAATTGCGGTTAAGCTGGGCGGCGTTGGTCATTTGGGCGTTTTGGGGCACATCAACTTTGCCGTTAAAGATTGACCGGGCGGAACCATCGACGATGCATTTATGGAGCTGATCGACGGTTCCGTAGGGGTGCTTGAGGTTGACGGCGCTGTGGGTGTCGCTGACTTGTTCGCCGCCGAGGAGGGTTAAACCTTTGAGGATGGTCTCGGTGTTGCTGCCTTCTTGGTTGATGGTGAGGCTGTGGCGACTGAGTTTTGCGCCCATGTTGATTTCGGTGAGGTGATAGCTGCTGTCCTGGGACTGGGCGATCGCCGTATTCGCGATTTGGATCCCGGCTCCGGCTTCCCGTTGGATGCGCACATGGTTGAGTTTGGCGTTGGGTTTGACCCACACTTCAGTCAAAGCGTTATTGAAGTAAAGATCTTCACCGCGATCAGAACAACCTTGGGCGATCGCCCCATAATATTCCACCAAATTTAGACTAGAACCCGATTCGGCAATGACGACACAACGAGACTGGATAGCGAGGTTCTGTTCTTGGGGTTTACCCACAAACAACACATGAATTGGTTGCTCAACAACGACATTCTTCGCTGTCCACACCACTGCCACATCACGAATCCCCGCATCATTAAGCGCCGCAAACACATCTAGACTGCGACTTTGGGCACTGAGATAATTCACCAGTTCCGCCGCCTGCTCCGTGGGGAGAGCTTCCAAATTACCGACAAAAACGCCTTCTGGTAAATCAGACGTATCGGACAAGTGCGGTGCATAGATGCCATTTACAAAAACAAGGCGACTGCCCTTCGTCTCCGCCAAACTAAAGGTATCAATTTCGTGGGAAACCACCTCCGTCGGTTGGGGAGCCAGAAAGCGAGTCTTACGCAAAATCGAAACATCCGTCACCCGCCAATCCTCATCCCGACGCGTCGGAAAAGCGTGGTGGGAAACCCGATAAGCTCCCTGGATGCGCACTTCCC
>JBIKYI010000292.1:0-4590 GCA_044355355.1 Limnothrix sp.
ATTTTCCAATTTATTAGCTAATTCTGTTTCGTTATTTCGCATAAAAATCAAAGCATGATTGGATTGATTAATTCTTAAAAAAATCAGCTAAGAAACTGAAAAATAATTATTTTCAACATTGCCACCTGATACATTGCCAACAGGACATTTATTACTATTGACTGTGAACCACGGGATACCGAAAATAAAAATTTTGACCCACCCAAATCATGCATTTTTGCGATTGATTTAGGCTGGTTTAGAATTTTTTAGAATTGGCGCTCAAAAGAATCACAACAACAGAGTAATGATTCATGAGTTGTAAGTCGTAAAATGACCCCACTCGGTTTCTTCAAAAAATCAAGAAATATGAACGGATCCCGGACATCCATCATGAACAACAATCACGAACAGCTTTTCTTCATTTAAACACTTACCTGTTTGGTTTGTGGATTCTGTTTACAAAAATCTGGATCATGGGGATTTTTGCCGCCCTGAGTCGATACAATCAGCAACATGGGTAAGTATTGGTCATATTTCATTTATCTATGTTTGGGGCTAGCAGCGCTCTGGGGCATCTTTAGTTTGTTGTCCCTGTTTTTTGTTGAGCAATTATGGTTTGAGGAGATTGGCTATCAGTCTGTTTTTTTCAAGCAGGTGGCAATTCGTCTGGGGCTGTGGTTCCTGGGGTTTGTGGGTTCCTTGGGCTTTCTGTGGGTGAATTATCGGGTGGTTGATCGCCAGGATTGGAAGGAACGACCGGATCAATGGGGGGGCGATCGCCTGGAAAATGTGCCCCGTCCCCCCCTGCATTGGTGGCAAAGAATTCTGCCGCAACCGATTCCTTACCACACAAGGATCCCGGAATCCCCAGCGATTAGCTTTCGGTGGTTGTTACTGCTGATGGTGGGTTTTGGACTGCTGATTGTATTGGTGCTGTTTCACTATGGCTCGGTGGTCTGGCAAATGGGACAGCGGGATCTGAGTTTGCCGCTCATTACGCCTGCATTGCCTGATCCTTTTGTATTTAAATCTGTGCAAAGTCTGCTTTCCCAGGCACAACAACAGGGATGGCGGTTAATCGTCGCTGCCCTATTGATGTTTTTTGTCCTTTGGCGACGTTGGTTCGCATTACGGGCGATCGCCGTGATTTTGAGCCTCTGTTTCGGCATTGTCCTGTCGAATAACTGGATTCGCGTTTTACAAGGTTGGCATGCCACCCCCTTCGGACAAACGGATCCCATTTATGGGCAAGATGTCAGTTTTTACGTATTTTCGCTGCCCCTATGGCAAATTATTGATTTTTGGTTTGAAGGTCTTTTTCTCTACAGTCTGATTAGTGTCACCCTGAGTTATTTACTATCTGGGGATAGTTTTTCCCAGGGGCAATTTCCCGGTTTTAGTCCAGCACAACTCCGTCATCTGAATTTATTAACCGGGCTACTCTTTTTAGCGGTGGCAGGTCGCCATTGGCTGGTGCGCTATGAGTTGTTCTATTCCAAACTCGGTGTAGTCTATGGAGCAAGTTACACCAACATTAAGGTCGAACAGCCCATTGAAGGTTTATTGGCTCTGGTTGCCGTGGCGATCGCCACCTGGTGTTTGGTGCAATTTTGGCGCTATCCCTACCGTCGTACCATATCTATCCGTCGGCAACATCCCCAAGTACTCAAGGGCATTGTTTTTTATATGGGCTTGATTCTCATCGGCGTTGCCCTAGCCAGTGGAACCCAACAATTGATCGTCCAACCCAACGAACTCGCCCGCGAAAAAACCTATTTGGAATACAGCATTAAATACACCCGTAATGCCTTTGGCTTAGACGAAATTGAGAGTAAAACCTTTAACCCAGAGGGACAATTAACCGCCGCCGACATCAAGAATAATCCCCTCACCATCGACAATATCCGCCTCTGGGACAGTCGCCCCGTCCTCCAAACCAATCGTCAACTCCAGCAAATTCGTTTGTATTACCGTTTTTCCGACGCAGATATTGATCGGTATACTCTCCAGGAGAATCCCAACCAACCAGAAACCCAACGGCAGGTGATTATGGCTCCGAGGGAGTTGGATTATGAGGCGGTTCCTGCCCAAGCGAAAACCTGGGTAAACAAGCATTTGGTCTATACCCATGGGTTTGGTTTTACCGTCAGTCCGGTCAATAAGGCGGGACAGGGGGGACTACCGGAATATTATGTGAAGGATATTGGGGTTGGCGATCCTGGAAAAGAGGGTAATTTAACGACTCTTACACCACAAATTCGCGAGGCAATACCCATTGGACACCCTCGTTTGTACTATGGCGAGTTGACGAATAATTATGTGATGACTTCGACGAAGGTTCAGGAGTTGGATTATCCCAGTGGGGAGGATAATCGCTACAACACCTATGACGGCAAGGGAGGCATTCCCTTTGGTAATCGCCTCAAACGATTAATTTTTGCCAAATATTTTGGGGATGTGCGAATTTTATTGTCGAATGATTTACGCTCAGATACCCGTCTGTTGATGCGCCGCAATATTAATGAACGGGTACGGGCGATCGCCCCCTTTTTGCGTTTTGACCGTGACCCCTATCTGGTGAGTGCCGATGTCGGCGAGACCAATGAACTGGGTGAAAAAACCTATCTATATTGGATGCTGGATGCCTATACCACCAGCGATCATTATCCCTATTCCGATCCGGGCGAACATGCCTTTAACTACATCCGCAATTCCGTCAAAATCGTGATCAATGCCTACAACGGCAATGTGAATTTCTATGTTGCTGATGCCACTGACCCGATGATTCAAACCTGGCAAAAGGCATTTCCCGAAATGTTTAAGCCCCTTGCGGCTCTACCAGATGTCCTGAAAAAACATTTGCGCTACCCCACGGATTTGTTTAGTTTCCAGTCGGAGCGGTTACTGAGTTACCACATGCGTGACCCCCAGGTATTCTACAACCGTGAGGATCAATGGGAAATCCCGAAGGAAATCTATGGCAGCGAATCCAAGGCGATCGCCCCCTACTATCTGATCATGCGTTTACCCACCGCCGATTCAGAAGAATTTATGTTGCTCCATCCCTACACACCCATTAGTCGCCCTAACTTAATTGCTTGGCTAGCCGGAAGATCCGATGGCGATCGCTACGGTAAATTATTGCTCTACCAATTCCCCAAACAAAAACTCATCTATGGCCCCGACCAGATCGAAGCACTGATCAAACAAGATCCCACCATTTCCCAACAAATCTCCCTCTGGGATCGCGAAGGTTCAAGGGCTGTTCAAGGCAATCTACTCGTTATCCCCATCGAGCAATCCCTACTCTATGTCGAACCCCTCTACCTCGAAGCGGAGGAAAACAGCGTCCCGACCCTAGCACGGGTGATCGTAGTGTACGACAACCAAATTGTGATGGAAAAAACGCTACAGGAAGCCCTAGATGTCATTTTCAAAGGGACTCCAAGTAAAACTGCACTAACAACAACCCTTACACAAAACGTTGTCACCGAAACGAATCCTGGCAGTTAGGTGAAAGTCTTATCTAATAAAGTCTTGCCTAACGAGTAAAAACTTCCTTGCTATCCTAGAGATATCCCATCACGGTAAACCACGATGACCCGTTTCTTAACCTTAGACTTGAGTCCGGTGTTGACCCTCACCCGTGAGCAGTTTTACCAAATTTGTGCCGCGAATCCAGAGCAAAAACTCGAACGTAGTCCCCAAGGTGAGTTAATCGTTATGCCCCCTACTGGTGGAGAAACGGGTTATCGCAATTTTCGTCTAGGTGGCGAACTCTTCGTTTGGAATAAAGTCCGAGAAGAAGGTATTGCCTTTGATTCTTCGACTGGTTTTGCATTACCCAAGGGTGGCGATCGCTCTCCGGATGTGGAATGGATTCCATTGGCGAAATGGGAAGCTTTGACCCCTGAAGAACGTAGGGGATTTTTACCGATTTGTCCTGATTTTGTGATCGAATTATTATCACAATCAGACCCATGGAAAGTCGGTCAAGCGGAGATGGAAGAATATATTCAAAATGGTTGTCGACTGGGTTGGTTGCTCGATCCTAAACATAAGCGAGTTGCTATTTATCGCGCGGATCAATCGATTGAAATCTTGGAAGCACCAGAGATTTTATCGGGGGAAGATGTGTTACATGATTTTGCATTAAATGTAAATTTTTTGTGGGAATAAACGGGCTAATGTTTTTAGTAGATTTTTGACTAGAGGCTTATGGCGATCGCCACATGTCTACATACCAATATCGCTATAGATTGTTGTCCAATTCCGTGTAATTAATGCTGTAATTCCCATCTCCATTGGCACATTGAAGAGAGTGCAGCAATGGAAAAAGGTGAGTTGGACTCAACACGATTATTCGTGACTGTTCCCTGGGTCGAGAAGTAACATTGAAACTCTTCTCGGAAATAAAATTCATGAATGATTGTCTCTTTCGGATTGAGACGTAATGCTTGCATCAGATGAATTCGCGCTAATTTCCAACGAGCCTTAACCGCCAATTCAAATTTGAAGTGCAACAGCTAGGGTCTTTCTGAAGAGGGACTCATAAGGATATTCTGATGTTAAGTAAAACAATAAGAAATCCCTATGAGTTACACCCAT
>JBIKYI010000293.1:0-4569 GCA_044355355.1 Limnothrix sp.
TAGGTAGTAAATATATTTTGGATGCCCTTGTATAGAGGTTAAGTTGTCAATCCAAAAATCTACTCTCAATGGAGTTCAGCGATCGCCTCCTTTGAGTTTATCTCACAGGGAATAAATCAATCATCAAAAATTTTGCATTCCAAATCACCGGGATTCGCTTCACAGTAAGTTTGTAGACTCGATTTTTCTACTCTATTACTATGCTGATGGGAAGCTTCTGCTTGGAGTCCTTCCACGATATCCCAAGCCACCGCACATTCTGGGTGAGTTACACCTTTTTCTTCACAGATGAGCCGTGCTTGTTCCCGTGCATATTCAATTTTTGCGTTGATATCTTCACTCATTGTTTTGGCTCCTTTTATCGTTAATTTTTTTTGATAATTATTTTTTAGAAATGGCAAACTAAGAACTCAATAAAGAGCTAAGGTCGCTAAATCTAGCGTTAACTTGCTCGTAACTGAGGTGGTCGCAAAGGAACTAGGCAAAGGCACTTGACCATTGCGCGCACACATCACCATGAAGTAATCACAACTTGAACATTCTGTTTGAATGACTTGTTGCTGTGGACAAGAAACACCAACAGGTAGATGATCGGTCAAAAATCTCTGAGCGAAACTGCCACAGTTGGGACATCGGACGACTATTTCCTTATGCATGGGAGCACCTCTTTATTGAGTTCTGTAATGGAATAAAATAAAGTCTGTTTATAGCAACAAAGAGCATCTAAACAAGGTAATGATTAACTCTGTCGCTGAATTCTTCATAGGGTTTAACTCCAACTAGGGTTTCTTGCAGTTCGCCTCCTTTGAAAAACAGAACGGCAGGAATACTTTTGAGACCAAAGCGTTTGCCAATGGACTTGTTACTATCAATGTCGAGCTTCATAATCTTGGCGCGATCGCCAAATTCATCAGCAAGTTGATCCATTAACGGCGCAATTAACCGACAGGGACCGCACCAAGTTGCTGTGCAATCTACGACCAGCAGCAATTCACTCTCTAAAAGAGCATTCAATTCAGCTTCATCTTGAATAAATTGGGCTGTTCCCATTGGCATGTCTCCGGTATCAGTATTGTGTAAAGTTACGGTAGGATGGTCTTACAAGGTCACTCAACTGACATCGACTATGACAGCGAAATCCTCACAAGATTTATCCGCTTGGGAACGCCTAGAGCGCGGCAGACAAGCAAAAGCAATTAGCGGTGGCTATGCAGGATTTGGCTCGCCAGCCTTTGGGCAACGTTCGGTCAATGGTCAGTTGGTAGATGATCCCGCAGAAGCACAAATCATTGAGTTGACTCGTCGTCATCACAAGTCGGGAAAATCCCTCCAGAAGATTGCTGACTGGCTCAACTCCAGAGGCTACACCACCAAACGGGGCAAACCTTGGCAGCGGATCTCAGTCAAAAGAATCCTCGATCGCCTTTATGGAAAAACCTCCAGAATATCTGGTGTCATTCCCCAGACCGAACAACAGGATGACTTTCCTACCTCGTTAAACGACATATAACCTTTTTCCGCTAAAACGCTTAAATTTCAATGGATTTGTGAGTTTATGTGTAACATCCCTCTATGATATACCGAAACTCGCGCAAAAGTAAAATTTTGTATGGAATTTTTTGGGCAAAAATCAGCGGTTTTGTTTGTCCAGAATCGGTTTTAGGGCTTGGGAAAAGTTCGTTATAGTGTTTGTAGAGTCTTTTGGATCATGCAATGGCTAATCGTCGGGGTAATAGATGATCGACATGTCGATAAACACGCCTTTAGCTTGGGCTCCTAATCTCGAAGGGGCGATCGAGCGTCATCCTCTCATCGTTGCGCCGACCACACCGCTACTCGATGTGATTAACATCATTAGTCAAGCCCATAGCCATACCTGTTCGTTAGTTGATGACCTTCTGAATTCAGACTTACAACCCAAGGGCATTCGTGCGAGTTGCGTGTTGGTGATGCAGGGTTCAAGTATTGTTGGCATCTTGACTGAGCGTGATGTTGTCCGACTGACAGCAGAGGCGATCAACTTTGCGGAAACGACCGTTGCAGATGTTATGGTTCACCCCGTGATTACCCTACCGGAGGATTCGATTCAGGATATTTTCGCCGCGCTATTTTTGTTCCGCCGTTATCGCATTCGTCATTTGCCCATCGTCGATCGCCAAGAAAAATTAGTTGGGGTGATTTCCCATGAAAGTATTCGTCAGGTGTTACGCCCAGTCAATCTTTTGCGATCGCTACGGGTCTCCGATGTAATGGCAACTCAAGTGGTTCAGTCACCCCTAACAGCCACAGTGCGGCAAGTCGGTAAGCTGATGGCAAATCGTCGGGTGAGTTGTGTGGTGATCACCCAACGGGATGACGAGGGTAATGACAGACCCGTCGGGATTATGACAGAACGGGATATCGTCCAATGTCAGGCTTTGCAAATTAATTTGACGAAAACTCAAGTACAACATGTGATGAGTACACCACTTTTTTTACTCAGTCCAGAAGATTCGCTCTGGACAGCCCATCAGGAAATGCAAAAAAGACGAGTTGGGCGTTTGGTGGTGTCTTGGAATTGGGGTCAGAATTTAGGGATTGTGACACAAACTAGTCTGCTCAAAATTTTTGATCCGATGGAAATGTATGGCGTGATTGAAAATTTACAACAGACAATCCAGCAGTTAATAACGAATGCCCCTGTCCCCAACCAGTCGGCTGCTTTGCCCACGTTGTCAGAGGTTCTGCCACTACAGCAATTATCCCAAGAAGAAAAAGAACAAGATCCAGATGAGGTTGATCCTGTGGTGTTATTGGATCGTATTCACAACAGTTTGGAGTATCTTGTATCCCATTTAGACTTATCTGTTGAGCGTCGTCGTTTGAGATTATATGGAATCCTAGATCTATTCGCCCAGCTCCGGTCTGCAATTCTGTGTGAAAAAAACTCTAAAAAATCCACTCGCTAAAAAATCGAACACCATTGACAGTGGTCGTAATATCGATTCGATAGATATCATATCTAATGATTAAAAGGCGATCGCCTCGGACACTTCAGGATCCGCCTCCCGCAAAGTTTTACCCGTTTCAAGACAAATCCATGTATTCAACTCATGGCGACGGGCTTCCATCAAATCCCCCGCTTTATGGAGAATATTGGCGCGTTCCGAGACGGGGGGTTTCTTCCATGCCGAGAATACTGCTTTTGCTGATCGAGAATATAATTGAGATGAATTCTACGTAATAATTCTGTTGTCAGATTATGATTTCAACGATTAATCAAGCTGTAATCCCAGAAAATATTCTGCTAGATAGATTTAGAAGTCTCACAATTGAACAGCAAAGAATGCTTGTCGATTTTATTGAATTTATGACAAGCAAAAACTCTCAACTGCAAGAAAAAGAAACTCAAGAAATTTCTGCGTATGATGAATTGTCTGAGTTTATCGGCTGTGTTGATGGTGGTTCCGGTGATTTGGCAACAAATAAAAAATATCTATGAGTTGGTTTTTATGTCCATATTTAGGGCATTCGGTTGAATTAACTGAGGAAAGACGAGAGCATATTGCAGAACGTCATCCTGATATTTTACCTGAATATGAAAGTCAACTGGCTGAGGCGATCGCCGCTCCAGATTCAATTTATAAAAGTCAGTATGATGATAAGGCTCTGATTTTCTCGAAATGGTTTGATAATATTAAGACAGGTCGATATTTAGTGGCGGTTGTCGTTACACCAGAGGTTCAAAATCAAGATCGGGCTTAGATTATTACGGTGTACACTTCGAGAAAAGTTTGTAAAGGTGAGACGATATGGACAAAAGATTAAAGGTCAGGTACGACAAAATTGGGGATATTCTTTATCTAGATATTTGTACTCCCTACGCAGGACAGGAAACGGAGGAGCTAGATGATGAAATTATTGCACGAATGAATCCGATTTCTGGGGAAATTGAAAATCTAGAAATTTTATTTTTTTCCCGTCGTGCTGAACAGGTAAATTTGTGGGAATTGCCGATTACAGCAAGTTTTCAATTAGTTAATATTTGAAATTCATTAAAATGCAGCAATATTTATCAGACAGCCCTATTGAAAAACCTGAAGATGATCATTTTTCTCGTTGGTCATTTGCCCAAAGAATTGCCAAAGTTATATCGAGTAGACGAGATCCAAATTGCCTGACTATTGGACTGTATGGAGAGTGGGGATCAGGAAAAACGTCTGTTTTAAACTTCATAGAAAAAGAATTAGAACTGAATGATGATGTAATTTGTGTCAAGTTTAATCCTTGGCGATTTACAACAGAGGATGCTTTGTTATATAATTTTTTCTTCACTATTGCAGATTCATTAGATTGTAAGCTCAAAACGAAAGAAGATGATTTGAAAGAATTGGCAAAAAAGATACTTCCGGGAGCATCTAATCTAACTGGAGCCAGAGGTGTAGGAGAAGCAATTTCTAATTTTATTTCACTTCCAGACCTGAAAGATTTTCGAGAAAGATTAGAAAAAGCTATTAACGAAAAAAAGAAGAGAGTATTAATAATCATTGATGATGTGGATAGACTTGATAAAGAGGAAATATATTTACT
>JBIKYI010000492.1:0-3105 GCA_044355355.1 Limnothrix sp.
ACACCGAACCCGGCGCAGAACCCAACGCCGAATAATAGAGCGTCTGAATACTATCGATCACCGCCACCTGGGGACGTAGCGTTTCCAGTTCCCCTAAAATCGTCTCCAAGCCCGTCTCCGTCAGAATATAGAGATTTTCTTCCTGATTTTTATCCGGCGATTTCAGGCGATCGCCCCGTAATTTAATCTGCTGACCCGACTCCTCTGCCGACACATATAAAATACGCGGTAAATCCTCACTCAACTGATAGGCAACCTGAAGCAGTAAAGTCGATTTGCCAATACCCGGATCCCCCCCGATCAATACCAGCGATCCCGGCACAATCCCGCCCCCCAGCACCCGATCCAACTCCCCATAACCCGACCCAAAACGCATCCGCTGACTCGTATCGATCTGCGAAAACTTAATCGCCGTGCGCGGTTGAGGCTGATTCTGACTCCCCCCCTTTTTTACCGCAGACTTACTATGCCAGGTACGCGGAACCCCAGCACTCGCCTCCTTCTCCCGGATTTCCTCCTGCAACGAACCATAGACCCCACAACCCGGACATTTCCCCAACCATTGAGGCGACTCCGCACCACACTCTCGACAAACATGAACAGTCTTTGCTTTTGCCATGGAATTGTTAAGCTAAATGTAAAAAAATGAAGGGGCGATCGCCATATAATTGAGGCAAAATTAAGAAACTTTCGAAAATAAATCTTAAAAAAGCCCTTATTTTGCCGAAAAATCCGCCCCCGATGCCCATCAAACCTCAGGAAAGCGATATTCTAATAGCAATAGAACTTTTAAGTAATAAACTTCAACATCACTTACCGAAAGTCAACAGGAGCGTGAAGAAACTTGGAAAATCATAAAGAAAGAATTCTCGTCGTAGATGACGAGGCCAGCATTAGACGTATCCTCGAAACTCGCCTCTCAATGATCGGTTACGAGGTGGTAACCGCCGCCGATGGAGAAGAAGCCCTCGCCACATTTGACGAAGCCGATCCAGACCTAGTGGTACTGGATGTCATGATGCCCAAACTCGATGGTTATGGTGTTTGTCAAGAACTCCGTAAAGAATCAGACGTACCCATCATTATGCTCACAGCCCTCGGCGATGTGGCAGATCGGATCACTGGATTAGAACTTGGCGCAGACGACTACGTTGTTAAACCCTTTTCCCCGAAAGAACTCGAAGCTAGGATTCGTTCCGTGCTCCGACGCGTCGATAAAACGGGCGGTACAGGCATCCCCAGTTCCGGCGTGATCCATGTCGGTTCCATCCGCATCGACACCAACAAGCGTCAAGTTTACAAAGGCGATGAGCGTATTCGTTTAACAGGGATGGAGTTTAGCCTCCTAGAATTACTTGTGAGCCGTTCCGGGGAACCCTTTTCCCGCTCGGAAATTCTCCAAGAAGTTTGGGGCTATACCCCTGAGCGCCATGTTGATACCCGCGTTGTGGATGTCCATATCTCCCGCCTCAGAGCCAAGCTCGAAGACGACCCCAGTAATCCCGAACTCATTTTGACCGCAAGAGGTACAGGCTATCTGTTTCAACGCATCCTTGAACCAGGTGATGAGTAGGCAACATCAAGCGAACAATCCACATAATCAGATCATGGCGAGATCAATTCTTTGACCATGATTTCTTTTTTATTGCCTAGTCGCCCACTCCCCTTGATGTCTGATATCTGATTATCTGATGTCTGACATCCAAAGATCTAATACCTTTCTTCTATGAATAATCGATTGCCCCAACAACGCTGGCGCATTGCCGATCGCCACCCAGAAATTGTCGCGACATTAACTGAGGCGATCGGTGTCAGTCCTTTGGTGGCACAGGTTTTGGTGAATCGTAATATTCGCACAGCGGAACAGGCAAAAATTTATATTCAGCCAGAATCCCAGCGGTTGCCGTCCCCCATGGTGGAGTTTGAGGATTTGTCCCTCAGTGTGGAGTTACTCCAGGAGGCGATCGCCGACCAAACGTTAATTGCCATTTGTGGGGATTATGACGCGGATGGCATGACCAGTACAGCTTTGTTATTAAGGGCTTTGCGGCATTTAGAAGCAAATGTAACCTATGCCATTCCCAGTCGGATGAAGGATGGTTACGGCATTAATGAACGCATTGTTAAGGAATTTGCCGAGGAAGGAGTCGGGATTATTCTTACAGTAGACAATGGTATTTCTGCGTTTAATCCAGTTGCTTTAGCACGGGATTTAGGCATCGATGTGATTATTACAGATCACCATGATCTACCCGAACAATTGCCCCCGGCAAACGCTATTTTAAATCCAAAATTAATTCCTACGATGTCCCCCTATGCAGGTTTAGCTGGAGTTGGGGTTGCCTATGTTTTGGCGGTTTCTTTAGCGCAATCTTTGGATAAATTAGAAGGTTTAACCAGTCAAATTCTTGAGCTTTTTACCTTGGGAACGATCGCCGATCTTGCGCCTTTAACGGGAGTTAATCGTCGCTGGTTAAAACGAGGTTTAAGACTATTGCCCAAGTCCGAATTAACAGGTATTCAAGCCTTAATGCAAATGGCTGGCGTTGATGAACAGCAAAAGCAATTAAAACCCGATGATATTGGGTTTCGTTTAGGACCTAGGATTAACGCTGTGGGACGCATTGATGATCCCCAAAAGGTGATCGAATTATTGATTACAGATGATGAAGGTATTGCACTAGAACGGGCGATGCAATGTGAGCAGATCAATAAAGAACGTCAATTGATGTGTGCGCAGATCGAGGAGGAGGCGATCGCCCTGGTGGAGGAAACCCCGATTGATTATCGAGGGCAAAGGGTGTTGGTGATTTGTAAGAGTGAATGGCATCACGGTGTCATTGGCATTGTGGCATCGCGTCTGGTGGAAAGATATGGCGTACCCGTGTTCATTTGCACCGATGAAGAGGACGGCAAAATTCGGGGATCAGCGCGGGGGATCGAGGAATTTAATATTTTCGATGGGCTAAATTATTGCCAAGAGTACCTGGGTAAATTTGGTGGACATAAGGCGGCGGGCGGTTTTTCCCTAGAGAAAGAAAATCTCAGTGCATTTACCGTGAAATTAAGCGAATTTGCCCACAATTGTCTAGAACCAGAACATCT
>JBIKYI010000380.1:0-3813 GCA_044355355.1 Limnothrix sp.
GTTGAATAAGGTGGTAGATTTAATTAATAATCGACCAAGAAAATCGCTTGACTATCGCACTCCGAGTGAAGTATTCTTGCTGTCATCATCAGAACCTGTTGCACTTCAGATTTGAATTGGCGAAGTAAAAAATTCTCTTGTCTCTGTTCATGGGAAAATTAGTATTAATCTACAAAATTTCATCCCGAAGCTGTTGGAGTTTGCCTAATAGCTTTTCTGTCAGATCCTGAGTAATTTCATTGATTTTTTGTTTTTGTGTATTCATGTTATAAAAAACGATATCTTCTCTAACCATAGGTGAATAAAACATTAAAGGGGACATATCTGGTTGGCTTAACATAACCATTCTTTCTTGAGTTTCTTCATTCGCTTTATCAACCTCATCAGTTATTTCCTCTACTTCATCTTCATCCTCATCTCCCCAATCATCTTCGTCTTTATCTTCCCACTCATTTTCATCTATTATGAATATGTTTTCCGGAATGTTTTCTTCATCTGCTATCGATTCATAGAAAAGACGATTTAAACGACCGACAATATCCATAATATTTTCTGAATCTAATAGAGGCAAAAAATAATCTTCTAGATCCTCATATCTGGCAATTAGTTGTAACATTTCCCGCTCTACTAATAAGCGTTCTTCTGTGAGTAAATATAACTCATCAAATAAACTGGCGATCGCCTCCATATCTTCCAGGAAAAAATAATTTGTTGCTGTCTGTACTTCTAAATCTAAAAGACGACGGGGAAGAAAGCCTTGTAATTGCAGACTGGAGCCATCAGGGACAATCTCAAAAACAACGCAACCAATACAATTTACCGGCAAAATATCAGGTAATTCAATGTAGTTTTGCTCCTGTTTCAAGCAACACAATAAACGACCATATTCCGGTAACAATAAATCTGCCCAACCCGTTAAAATTCGACTATAGGGATGCCAGCTATAACTACTGGTTAAGGCTGTTTCTATTTCTCCCCACTGTAAATATTCCTGTAAACCCAAAACCGCTAAAGTATTCTGAAAAATTTCCAATTGTTGTTCTTGATGTTGCTCCGTCGCAAAATTGTAGGCAATCTCTTGCCATTCTGTTTTAATTTCAATAGTAACCGGGAGAAGATTTGCGTTCATTATAATTCTGGTTAATATTCAAGCAACACTTAAGAAATATCTAGGCGATCGCTATATTCGGACTCCAATTCAAACACAATTAAACTGAGTAAAAATAAACATTTCATTTTCCAGAATCTGATTAAGGTATCATTTGTTAGGGCATACAAAGCGGCAAGATGATTCCATTTGGCTGGTTTCGGTGTGAAAAATTCCAAGATTTTTTCGGCTAAATTCTTGCAGTTGCAATCAAAATAATCCTGCTGATTTTTGTCGGAATAATAGCATTTTTGTAAGAGCAAAATAGGATCTTTTTCGATATAGTACTTGAGAGGAATTGTTTGTGATTGTGGCGACATTTGACTAACTGGGGATGTCTCAATTACAAATTCCCAGAAAGCAGGTAGACATTTGCGTTCGAGGTGTGATTGATAGGTCGGGCGTTTTATGCCTAGTAATCGCACAATATTTTCTTCATTAATATCAATCTGATAAAGTTGCTCTTGGAAATAATTTTCTAATAGCAACATACAATGACATTGGGGATTGTTTTTGAGGCAAATTTTGTTTAAAGTTTGGCGCTGTTCTGAGAGTAAACGTGTAATTTTTTGGGATAAAGTCGGTGTTTTGGGGGGCTTAGGAATATTCGTAAAATCTGGAATTTGTGAGGCGATCGCCGGATCGAGGGGACTGATGTAGAGTTGCTCGGATAACTGATTTACATGGTTTTGCAGGCGATCTTGATCGAGAAAATAGCGATCGCCCTCTGGAGCTGCTGACCAAAATTGAGGTAATAATTCTAGGAGAAACTCCCTTGCCCATTGGGTTTCAAACTGTTGTTGGGGTTTGATCGCGGCAAGGAAATCTCCCTTCGTAAAACCATTGGGTGATCGCCAAGCAAGATCAAGAATTAGCTCTAATAATGCCATTTCTTTGGTCTTTTGTTGGGGCATCACTAAATCGAGAATGCGCCATTTTAACCGCAACTTACTATTAATCCAAATGGTTAATTTTGCAGTTAAACTTTTTCCTTGGGTCACTAAATAGGGATCAAATTCGGTGAGGATATGCTCGACAAATTCCGCTGCCACTTCATTACAAAGACTGTCATATTCTTCGCGATATTGTTCGCGCACCTCCCGCCGGGGACGGGATAGGGCAGGCAGTTGATAAAACACCTGAGTGATGAGTTGCGATCGCCATTTTTTCCATTGAAATTGCCAACGACGATAGGGGCGATCGCCAGGATTAATATCCACCGCTAAGGATTGTAACCGTTGACCCTCCAGCAAAATTTCAACAATGATCCCTTCCCGCTGATCACGGGGTTGATAATCCTGAAGAAATTGCCAAAGTTGAGTCACAAATGTTACCTAATTTCTCCAATAAAGCCTAGAATCCTATTCTAGAACCTAACCCGCATTACACGCATTTGCCAATACATTACCAGTAATTCGATGAAATGGCATGAACATTGCCATAATTCATCCGGTTTATCTCTGTAATTTCAGGAGATAATTATGACGAAAATTCATCACCCTCATCTATAGAATTTCTGTAAATCTCTTAATCTATTGCCAAGTCAAATATGAATTTATGGCAATCCGGCTAATAACGTTTCCAGCAGGAATTGACGCATGGCAACCATCGCTGATTTGGGGATTTCATGTCCCCCAGGAAATTCAAAATAGTCGAGTTTAACGCCGATCGCCCCTAGTTTTTCCTGAGCCTGCTGCGCCGCTGTGAGGGGGACAACCTGATCTTGATTACCGTGGATAAGGAGTGTGGGCGGAAACTCCCCTTGGCGATCGCCCGGATCATAATGCAGATAGCCACTACAACTACACAACGCCGCAAAATTAAACTTTAACCCCACATCCAGCGTCATTGCTCCCCCCTGGGAAAAACCAATCATCGCCGTGCGCTCTGGGGGAATTCCCGTCAGTTCCGGTAAGGACTCTAGCCACTGGGTCAGGCGATCGCGACTTTCCTCTAGACCTGCAAAATCCTCCCGCTCCAAAGCATACCAAGCCCGTCCCGTCGGCATCTGGAAATGCTCAAAGGGGGCATTCGGGAACAGAAACTGACAATGGGGTAGAGCCAGCAGATCAGCGAGGGGTTGCAGATCATAAAAATTTGCCCCCCAGCCATGCAACAACAACACCAGATAATCGGCTTGTTCGTCACTTTGGGGAGGGTAGAAGATGCTCTCTAAATGGGGGGTAGTCATGCTGATTCGTTTAATATTTGCTTGTGCTTATGCTTGTGCTTAAATATTCGCTCACCAGCGTAACGGTTTATGGATCACTTGATTCCTGATGGGGTTGAAATTTATTTTTTTGGTCAAAATCGCGGTCTAGATATTCGCTGATATTGAGCTGAAATACCTCTAGAAAACTCACAATCCATTGGGATTTAGGATTATTGAGGTGAGAATAATATTCCTTCAGGGCGGCGATCGCATCTGCCAGACATTGATAGCTGGGACGACTGAGTAGAATTAACCGCAGCAACAGCAAACCAATCACATCATATTGTTCCTGCACTGCCAACAGGGTAAACATGGGCGAAGGGTAACTCTGTCCTTGGGTGGTGATGAGTTGAATTAAGCGGTTACAGGTACGCAATTTGAGGGAAACATCAATGGTTTTGTCATTTTGTTCTGCCCAGGCTTCGGTGAGGGTTTCCTGCATTTTTTGCTTGAC
>JBIKYI010000297.1:0-4507 GCA_044355355.1 Limnothrix sp.
GTTGAACATAAACAAGGTTTTAGTGTTTATTTTGCTACAGTCTGGAAAAGGGCTAGAGGCGATCGCCCTGCTCCCGGAAGATCTCTATAATAGGAGTTAACTTATGTAACAAATGGCTCTCAGATTTTGACCATGATCCAGCGCATCCTCTACGTTCGCCTCCCCTGTAACCCGATCTTTCCCATCGGCGTAGTGTATCTCGCGGATCATGTCCATAAACAATTTCCTGCCATCGACCAAAAAATCTTTGACCTCGGCGCAGTGCCGCCCCTCGACTACAACAAAGCCCTTGATGAAGCGGTTGATGCCTTCCAGCCCACGTTGTTGGTCTTCTCCTGGCGCGATATTCAGATCTATGCCCCCGTTGGTGGTCGTGGCGGCAACCCGTTGCAAAATTCCTTCGAGATTTTCTACGCCAAAAATCCCTTCATTAAACTGCGGGGGGCGATCGGTGGACTCAAGGTGATGACCGCCTACTACGGTGAACTTTGGCGTAACCTCGGACTCATTAAACGGGGCTTAAAACGTGCGAAAATCCATCACCCCGCTGCCCGTGTGATTGTCGGTGGTGGTGCAGTGAGTGTTTTCTACGAACAACTAAAAACCTCATTACCCAAGGGGGCGATCGTCTCCATCGGTGAAGGGGAAACTCTCCTTGAGCGCGTCCTCAGGAACGAAGATTTTTCGGATCAGCGTTGCTATGTCGTCGGAGAAGACAAACTCCGCCCCGGCATGATCCATGAAGAACCCACGGCGATCGAAAAAACCGCCTGCAACTACGACTACATCGCCCAAATTTGGTCAGAATTCGACTATTACTTCCAAGAAAACGATTTCTATATTGGTGTCCAAACCAAGCGCGGTTGTCCCCATAACTGCTGCTATTGCGTCTATACCGTCGTCGAAGGCAAACAGGTACGCATTAACCCCGCCGCTGAAGTCGTTGCCGAGATGCAACAACTCTATGACCGAGGTATTCGCAATTTTTGGTTTACCGATGCCCAATTTATTCCCGCCAAAAAATTCATGGCTGATGTTGCCGATCTCCTCCGGGAAATTCTCAAGTCCGGCATGAAAGATATCCACTGGGCATCCTATATCCGCGCCGATAACCTCACCCCCGAACTTTGCGAACTGATGGTACAGACGGGGATGAACTACTTTGAGATTGGCATCACCAGCGGCTCCCAGGAATTGGTGCGTAAAATGCGGATGGGCTATAACCTCCGGCGTGTTTTGCAAAATTGTCGTGACCTCAAGGCGGCAGGGTTTAACGATGTGGTGTCGGTGAACTATTCCTTTAATGTGATTGACGAAACCTTTGACACAATCCGCCAAACGATCGCCTACCATCGCGAACTCGAAAAAATCTTTGGTGTCGATAAAGTCGAACCAGCCATCTTCTTTATCGGACTACAACCCCACACCCACCTAGAAGACTATGCCTTTGAGAAAAAGGTCTTAAAACCTGGCTATAACCCCATGAGTTTAATGCCCTGGACAGCGAAAAAACTCCTGTGGAACCCAGAACCCCTCGGTTCTTTCCTGGGGGCAGTTTGTTTGCAGGCATGGCGGCAAAACCCCGATGATTTCGGGCGGGAAGTGATGGCAATTCTAGAACAGCGTCTAGGTAAAGCCCCCCTCGAAGAAGCCTTAGTTGCACCGCTTGAGCCAAAGCCAAAAGCATTGGTTACCGCTTAAGTTTTCCTTTCTTTTCGTTAAACCACAATCATCGCCCTGGTGCAGTCAGAAGCTCAAGGGCTAAATCAGTCTGCCTAGATGTATCAATAGGAAATGCCAAAGGCGATCGCTCTAAACCAAACACAGATTCCCCTCACAAGCCCTGTCAAGCTAAAATCACACATAGCAAACACTTGTAAATTAAAGCCACCCAGCCACCGTGACAGAAGCAAAGAGCTACAAAGATACCGTTAATCTGCCGACAACCAAATTCGACATGCGGGCAAACGCCCCCCAAAAAGAACCCGAAATTCAGAAATTTTGGCAAAAAGAAGCAATTTACGAGAAATTAGCCGCAGAAAATCCCGGTGAGACTTTCACGCTACACGATGGTCCCCCCTACGCCAATGGCGATCTCCACATGGGTCACGCGCTGAACAAAGTGCTCAAGGACATCATCAACAAGTACAAACTGCTGCAAGGTTATAAAACCAACTACGTCCCCGGTTGGGATTGTCACGGACTCCCCATCGAACTCAAGGTACTCCAGAGCATGGATACCGAAGTACGCAAAAACTTAACACCTCTCAAACTGCGCTACAAAGCCCGTGATTTTGCCCTCAAAACCCAGAAAAGCCAAGCCACAGCTTTTCAGCGTTATGGCATTTGGGGCGATTGGGAAAATCCTTATTTAACCCTGACCCCTGACTACGAAGCTGCCCAGATTGAAGTCTTTGGTGAGATGGCATTGAAAGGCTATATCTATCGGGGTTTTAAGCCCGTTCACTGGAGTCCCAGTTCCCAAACCGCCCTCGCCGAAGCTGAACTCGAATATCCCGAAGGTCACACCTCCCAGAGTATTTATGTCTCCTTCCCCGTCACTGCATTAAGCGATTCTGCCCAGGCAATCTTGGGAGAATATGCCGATAGTCTTGGCGTAGCAATCTGGACGACAACCCCCTGGACATTGCCCGGTAACTTGGCAGTGGCGATTAATCCTGCCCTTGAATATGCGGTCGTTGAAACCGATGGGAGTCTTTGCGCCCAGAAATATCTCATCGTGGCGAAGGATTTGGCGGAATCTCTGACTAGTACCTTCGGATCTGCCCTCACTATCAAAGCGACATTTAAAGGGGCGGCGATCGAGAAATGCACCTATCAGCATCCCCTCTTTGATCGCCAAAGTCCGGTGGTTGCGGGTGGTGACTACATTACGACAGAATCCGGTACAGGCTTGGTTCACACCGCTCCTGGTCATGGTCAGGAAGACTACATCACAGGTCAAAAGTATGGTTTACCCCTGCTGTCTCCCGTGGATGCGGAAGGTGTATTAACGGAAGAAGCGGGCGAGTTTGCGGGTCTGAATGTGCTTGATGGTGCAAACAATAAAATTATTGCCGCACTCAAGGGCAAGCAAGCGTTACTAAAAGAAGAAGCCTATCAACATAAATATCCCTACGATTGGCGGACGAAAAAGCCGACCATTTTCCGAGCGACAGAGCAATGGTTTGCTTCAGTGGAAGGGTTCCGAGATCAGGCTTTGAAAGCCATTAAAGAAGTCCGCTGGATTCCGGCTCAGGGTGAAAATCGCATCACGCCCATGGTGGGCGATCGCAGCGATTGGTGTATTTCCCGTCAGCGTAATTGGGGTGTACCCATTCCTGTTTTCTACGATGAAGCAACGGGCGAAGCTTTACTCAATGAAACTACTATTAATTATGCCAAAGAAATCATTGCCAAAGAAGGTTCTGATGCTTGGTGGAAACGCTCTGTAGAGGAACTTTTACCGGAAGAATATCGCAACAATGGACATACCTATCGTAAGGGTACAGACACGATGGATGTGTGGTTTGATTCGGGTTCTTCTTGGGCTGCCGTAGCAAAACAACGGGCAGGGATGAACTATCCGGTTGATATGTATTTGGAGGGTTCTGATCAACATCGGGGCTGGTTCCAATCGAGCCTTTTAACAAGTGTAGCAGTCAATGGTGTTGCGCCCTATAAAACGGTTTTGACTCACGGTTTTGTGCTCGATGAAAAGGGTTACAAAATGAGTAAATCCTTGGGTAATGTCGTTGATCCAAATGTCATTATTAATGGTGGCAAAAACCAAAAGACTGAACCGCCCTATGGTGCAGATGTGTTGCGTCTTTGGGTGTCGTCAGTAGATTACTCCTCTGATGTGCCGATTGGTCAAACGATTCTGAAGCAGTTGGCGGATGTGTATCGCAAGATTCGGAATACGGCACGTTTCTTGTTAGGTAATATCCATGATTTTGACCCAGCAAAAGATGCGATCGCCTATGCTGATTTACCTGAATTAGACAAATATATTTTGCATCAAACCAGCAAAGTATTTAGTGAAGTTACCGAAGCTTTTGAAGAGTTTCAATTCTTTAAATTCTTCCAGAAAGTGCAAAATTTCTGTGTGGTTGATCTCTCTAATTTCTACCTTGATATTGCGAAGGATCGCCTCTATATTTCTGATCCTAATTCACCCCGTCGGCGCAGTTGTCAAACGGTGATGGCACTAATTTTGGAAACCCTAACTAAGGCGATCGCCCCCGTGCTTTGTCATATGGCAGAGGATATTTGGCAGAACCTCCCCTACGCAACCGGACATCAATCGGTGTTTAATGCGGGTTGGTTTAAGTTGGATGAGCAATGGTCGGCGGATGCGGCATTATTTCAGAAATGGGAAGAGTTGCGCCAAATTCGTAATGGCGTGAACCAAGTTCTAGAAAAAGCCCGTACCGAAAAAATGATCGGTGCATCCCTTGAAGCCAAAATTTTGATGCGTGATGTGGATGGCACATTGGCGGCATGG
>JBIKYI010000298.1:0-4496 GCA_044355355.1 Limnothrix sp.
AAACCATAAACAACGGAGGGGATACCCGCTAATAAAGTCAATAATTGGCGATAAATTTTTGCTAGTGCTTGGGGGGCATAAAACTGACAAAAAATTGCGGATAAAATGCCTGTTGGTATGGCTAGTAAGATTGCTCCAAATGTTGTCCAAAATGTCCCTAACATCATTGGCAGAAGATTATATTTTCCTTCCGTGGGATACCAAGAATTATCGGCAAAAAAGTGATTTAAGCCAACAGTTTTAAAAATCGGCGATGCTTCTTGAACTAGAAAAATAATAATCAAAAAAACTAAAATTAAAGGAATAATACTAATTCCCTGGATGATTAGTTTAATGGTTGTATCGAGTTTGAAAATTTCTGATCCCTCCGCCTTCGGCATCTCCCTTAGAAAGGGAGACAGTGAGTGTCTAATTTATTGACTTGTTGTTTGATAGATGATTTGATTTGCATTTATTTTGCAGGTATTTGAGTTTCCATTGGCACAAAACTTTGGGCTTCAACCACGGCATAGGCTTCGGGAGATTGGGCAAATTGAATAAATTCTTGGGCTAGGGGTTCTGGGGTATCTTTACTAATCAGGTTCAAGATGCGTGCAAGGGGAAATGTGCCATTTTTTATATTTTCTGTGGTGGCTGCAATGCCTGCCATTGGTAATAGTTTAATGGGGGTTCCGGTGGCGATCGCCTGTTCCGCTGCTCCGATAGAAACATAGGCGCTCGCATTAGGATTTCCGGCAACGGTTTTAATGCCTTGTTCATTGTCACCGATGACCACATCTGCCTGAATTTCGGAGTTTTTTAAATCAAAATAATGTAGGAATAACTCTAGGGTCGATCGCCCTTCCGCCTTATTGAGCACTGTAATTTGCGCATCTTTACCACCGACATCCTGCCAATTATTAATCTGATCTTTAAAGATTCCCAGAATAGCAGCCTCATCTAAATTGGTGACTGGATTTTCGGCATGGACAATGATGCCAATCCCATCCCTGGCGATCGCCCAATCCTGAAACTCCTTTTGTTCCTCCGCCGTGAGTGCCCGCGAAACCATACCCAAATCATTCAGACCCTGAGCCGCATCCGCAAACCCACGGGCAGAGCCACCCGTCTGCACATCCACCCGCACCCCCGGATGGGTCGCCTCAAATTGCTTACCCAACTCATTCGCCAGGGGAGCCACCGTACTCGAACCCGTTAACACCAATTTCGTTTGTTGCTCGGTTTGCGGTTGTGTCGGTTGCTCCGATACCCTTTGTCCACAGGCAAAAAGACCAATACTAAGTCCCCCCAACAAGCATATTTTTCCCAACCAAGCCATTGCAAACCCTGTCCTACATATGAGCGATTCACCCTTCATCATCGGGGTAAATCCTGATAACTTGCTGAGATATTTCTAAAAACTTTAAATAATCATGCATAGACCCTCACAAAAAATCTAAAAACTCCCAATAAAAAATCCCCAACGAATTGAGGATTTAAGCTAGAAATATTGCTAGGAGTTAAAAACCCCTACCCAATTAGGCTACTAATAGGTTTTTAGTTGGATGTGCCGGAGAAAGCTGCCATTTTGACATCACTTTCCATCAGGAGAGTTTGTAGCTCTTCAGAATCTACCGTCTCCTTCTCAACCAGCATCTGAGCCAAAGTATCGAGCACAGAACGGTTATCCACCAAGACATTCTTCGCTCTCACATAGGCATCTTCCACGAGGCTGCGCACTTCTTCGTCAATGACAGAGGCGGTCTCATCGGAAAAATCACGGTCAGAGGCGATGTCACGACCCATAAAAACGTTGCCATTCTGACGACCTAAAGCCACAGGACCCAGGCGATCGCTCATGCCAAAACGCGTAATCATTTGACGGGCAGTGTTTGCCACCTGTTGTAAGTCGCTGGAAGCACCCGTTGTAACCTCTTCCTCACCAAAAACAATCTCTTCCGCAATACGACCACCAAGGGCGACTGCCATCTGATTTTGGAGATAGGAACGGGAATACAAACCAGAATCCATGCGGTCTTCGCTCGGCGTGAACCAAGTTAAACCACCCGCACGACCACGGGGAATAATGCTGATTTTTTGTACCGGATCATAATCAGGCATCAGTGCACCCACAAGGGCATGACCCGCTTCATGGTAAGCCACCAAAGTCTTACGCTTTTCGCTCATGACACGGTTCTTCTTCTCAGGCCCTGCCATCACACGGTCGATCGCATCATTCACCTCATCCATGGAGATTTCGGTTAAGTTGCGACGTGCCGCCAAAATAGCCGCTTCGTTGAGCAAGTTAGACAGATCCGCACCAGTAAAACCAGGGGTACGACGGGAAATTTTTTCGAGGTCAACATCCTTAGACAGGGTCTTGCCACGGGCATGGACATTCAGAATTTCTAAACGACCTGCATAATCGGGACGGTCAACCACCACTTGGCGATCAAAACGACCGGGACGCATCAGCGCCGCATCCAAAACATCAGGGCGGTTCGTTGCCGCGATGATGATAATGCCAGTGTTACCCTCAAAGCCATCCATCTCAGTGAGGAGTTGGTTCAAGGTTTGTTCCCGCTCATCATTACCGCCGCCGAGACCCGCACCACGGGAACGACCGACCGCATCAATCTCATCAATAAAGACGATACAGGGGGCATTCGCCTTCGCTTGCTCGAACAGGTCACGGACACGGGACGCACCCACACCGACAAACATTTCGACAAACTCAGAACCGGAGATGGAGAAGAAGGGCACACCCGCTTCCCCCGCTACAGCCTTAGCCAGGAGGGTTTTACCAGTTCCGGGAGGGCCAACGAGGAGTACACCCTTAGGAATTTTGGCACCGATCGCAGTGAACCGATCAGCATTTTTGAGGAAGTCTACTACCTCGGTCAGTTCCAGTTTGGCTTGTTCAATGCCGGCGACATCACCAAAAGTGACTTGGGTTTGGGGTTCCATTTGCACGCGAGCCTTCGATTTACCGAAGTTCATCGCCTGGGAACCGGGGCCATTTTGCGCACGGCGGAGCAGGAAGAACAGACCCACCAAGAGCAAGATGGGGAAGATCAAAGTGCTGAGGGCACGGAAAACCCAGTTGTCATCGCTTTGGGGTTGGACGGCGATATCAACGTTATTGGCACTAAGGATATCAATCAGTTCGGTATCTCCAGGGGGAAGATTAACGCGGATCTGAGTGCCATCCTGGGACGGGACTAAGGCTTGAGTGCGATCGCTGGTAATTTTTACCCGTTCAATGTGACCGCTTTGCACTTCCTGAATAAACTGGCTATAGCGCCAAGTTTCAGTACTTTGGGGTTGCTGATCGATAAAAGACACAGCCAAGGAGATCACGACGATCGCCAAGAGAGCGTAAAGCCCTGCACTGCGCCATTTTTTGTTATTTTTATTCACTACTGGGAGCCTCCTAGCATTTAGAGGATAAGCAAAATAATGACTGGTTTCTTATAAAGAGAGTCTTATCCTGTCGTTCGGATTAGTTATTAACTAATGTTAACGTTTCTCAGGAAAGATTGTTAATTTTTCTGTTTTTCTCTCCAATTGCCTGTCTAAAACTTAAGACCATATTCAACAGTCAGGCGGCTATCGCCGTTGAGATTAGTCGATCCCCGCACAAAAACTTCATCATTAACCCGGTAGCGCAGACCGAATTGCGTCGATTCATCGCTATTGATAATTTGCAAGATCGAGAAGGAAAGACTGGGACTCAGATCAATGCCGACCTCTGCCCCTAGACCTAGGGTCGAACTTCTTGCCTTTTCATCGGTGATTACCGTGGGGAAAAGTCTGAACTCACTCAACCCAAGGGCATCGCCAATGGCATCCTGCACAGTATTCAGCAGTGCCGACCCCGCCAAATTCGCAAGGGCAAGGGTTCCCCCACCCCGGTCATCCGTAAAGCTGTCGAGGAGCGTACCCCCCAATAGAGAAATCAACTCATTTTTCTTACGGGGAGGACTACTCGTCAGTTCAACAATGGGGTTCAACGCCCCAGTCTCTGGATTCAATTCACTGGCTCGACCTTGAACCTTAGCCGTCACACGAATGGTTTCAATGGTGCCGAATTTACTCGCGCTAAAGATGCTATTGTCTTGGATTTCAGCGGAGAGGGGATTGGTAGTGGCGAAGGATGACTGGGGGGTTTCGACCAGGGAGGTCAGCAAAGTCACATCGAGTTCTGGGTCAAGGCTCTTGGTGAAGGTGGCTGTGTTGTTCTGTCCGTTATCGAGGCGGAATTGGGTGGCGAAGAGGTTAACTTGCCCCCGTTTGAGGCGGATGATCCCCTTGGGTTTTGGATCGACGAGGGTTCCCTGTAAGTTGAGTTCCCCTGTAGCGAGGAAATTGAGAATAGGCTCTTTGGTGATTTGAATATTACGATCTAGGGTTAGCTTGAGGTTGTTAAAGCTGGCAAGGGAGCGGAGATCAACGGTGACGTTTTTCGCTGGGGTGGAGGCTTGTTGTTTAACGTTGTGTGTAGTGAATTGTTTTTG
>JBIKYI010000419.1:0-3505 GCA_044355355.1 Limnothrix sp.
CAATTGTCAGAGTGTGATTGATTATCTGCGTCAGGAACAGCCGGAAACGGTTTGGTTTGTGGGTTCTGGTTGGGAGGGGGATTTTTCCTTGGAGGATACGGTCTGTGCTGGGGCGATCGCCGCTGCTCTGTGGGATGGTGAGGTGGAAACCCTCGGTAATGATGAGGTGGTGGGGGCGATCGCCCTGTACCAGCAATGGCAAAATAATCTGGTTAAACTGTTCACCTTTGCCAGCCATGGACAACGCCTCCTCCGCCTGGAAAACATGGAGGACATTGTTTACTGTGCCCAGAGTAATGCCGTTGATACCCTGCCGATTCAGATCAGTCCCGGTGTGCTCGTGAAGTACAAAGGCTAAGTTGAGGGTGATTGTGATGGTAGATCACGGTGATCGCCACAAATGCCATGCTTAATCTACACCTCAACGAAAAAAGGGTTCCTTTGGGAACCCTTTACTTTTTCTTAAAGACGGTCTTCTTATAAGATGCTCAAAAACTCTTAAGGAGATCTTAAAGAGAATTTATCTGTCGAGCTTACTTGTACAGCTCAGTGGAGAGACGGAAAGCCAAGAAACCAGGAACAAGAGCAAGCGCAAGGGCAACAAGTACTTGGGTGTCAGAAATTCCCATTGTTTTTAAACTCCGATATGTAGATAAAAAAGGATTTATCCCCTAATTTGAGGCATTATCAGCCTCTTGCCAAAGTTTTTGTAACAAGACGCAACATATCGAGCACCGAACCCTGGTTTGATAAGTATCATGTCTTGCAATGTTTGTTCTGCACAGCGGATACAGGTTTGTTTAGAATTATTGTTACTTACCCTTCATCGAAGCTGGACTCTACCTTAACCTTGGCTTTATGTTTGATCAAATTCTCCATCCCCAGATTCACTTTGGTCTAGAAACGTCTTTTCTGTTAATTATTCTGGTGGCATTGTAGGCGGTGCTCTCAGCGGATAATGCGATCGCCCTAGCTGCCATTGCCCAAGGCTTAAAAACCCCAGAAGAACAACGCAAAGCCTTAAATATCGGTTTAGTCGCCGCCTATATCCTCCGCATTTCCCTCATCTTCACTGCAACCTGGGTGATTAACTTCTGGCAAGTCGAACTACTGGGGGCACTTTACCTGCTGTGGCTCGTCTTCCGTTACTTCACCTCCAGCGAAGACGACAAGGGACATGAACGCAACCTCCAGTTCACCTCCCTCTGGCAATCCATCCCGATGATTGCTGTGACTGACCTCGCCTTCTCCCTGGATAGCGTCACCACGGCGATCGCCATCGCCGAAGACATTTGGTTAATCGTTCTCGGCGGTACCATCGGCGTGATTACCCTCCGTTTCCTTGCAGGTCTCTTCATCCGCTGGCTAGAAGAATTCACTCACCTAGAAGATGCAGGCTTCGTAACCGTCGGTTTCGTGGGCGTTCGCCTATTCCTCAAAGCCGTTTACCCCAGCTTAGTTGTGCCCGAATGGGTGTTGATCAGTGCCATTTTGATCATGTTTATCTGGGGCTTCTCTAAGCGCAATCCCGATTTTAAGCCCCAAAACGATATCTAGAATAGTATTTCTGTACTAGACCAATCCTGATCCCTGCTCCGTCTTCAGCAAACATAAAGCCAAGCTTAAAGCCCCAAACAAGCACCCCACATTTTTTTAGCGCGATCCACGCCACAAAAAATGATAATTCTCTCTAATAAAGCGAGATTAATTAAACAAACTTAACAAAACTCTAATTTCTTGGTAAAATAAATTCATAATTAATAATCAGTTTAAGTTAGTACTTCGTCCTCGATGATTAGGTTAGGGTCGTTAGCCTTGACTAAATCACGTCTGAAATCTTTTCGCGGACAACTCATCTTCCCTTCATCCTGCTTGATCTCCAGTAGGAAGGGAATTTCTATTTTCATTTTTTCATTGCCGTTCTTTACAGTAGAGTTGACCTATGAAACCAAAGAATTCTGCCGATCCAGTTCGTACTTACCTCAAGGAAATTGGTCGTGTGCCTCTGTTAACCCACGAAGAAGAGGTATTGTATTCCCGTCGTGTGCAACAGGTTGTGGCTTTAGAGAAAATCAAAGCAGACCTCATGGAGCACCAGACTGAGGAGCCGAGTTTGCAGGATTGGGCAAAGGCTGCGGACATTACGCCGAAGGAACTTAAAAAGCGTTTGTACTTGGGTGGGCAAGCGAAGCAGAAAATGGTGGAAGCGAATCTTCGCCTGGTGGTTTCTGTTGCAAAAAAATACATAAAGCGCAATATGGATCTCTTAGATTTGATCCAAGAGGGCACGATTGGGATGCAACGGGGGGTTGAGAAGTTTGACCCAACTAAGGGTTATCGGTTCTCTACCTATGCTTATTGGTGGATTCGCCAGGCGATTACCCGGGCGATCGCCGAAAAGAGTCGCACCATCCGCTTACCGATCCACATCACCGAAAAACTCAACAAAATCAAAAAAGCCCAGCGACAACTTGCCCAGCAGAACGGTTGTGCCGCTTCCATTCCAGAGTTGGCAGAAGAATTAGGTCTAACCACCAAACAGATCCGTGATTACCTAGAGAAATCTAGACAGCCCCTGTCCCTGGATCTCAAAGTGGGCGATAACAACGATACCGAGCTGATCGAACTCCTCGAAGACGACGGTAGCACCCCCGACGATTACGCAATCAACGCCGCCCTCAAACGGGATCTTAACCGGATGATGTCCGATTTGACCTCCCAGCAACAGGAAGTGCTCACCCTGCGTTTCGGTCTGAACGATGGTCAACCCCATACCCTCGCGAAGATCGGCGAATACCTGAGCATTAGCCGTGAGCGGGTGCGTCAAATTGAACGGGAAGCCCTTGCTAAATTACGGCAACGCAAAGGTGAAGTGAACGAATATCTAGCCAGTTAGGTAATTAATTCACGTTTACCCATTCAACTAACGAATAAAGTGCCATGGGAGGACTCGTAAAAATGCGAACAAAGTGGTTCGGTTACACGCCTCCTATTCCTTTTAAATGCCTGTTAAATTAGCTTTATTGCTAGACATTTAGTACAACAATTCACCCTGATTGCAAGGTGTACTGTATTAACAAAACGGGAGACAAAGGTTGTGAACAACGAAGCTCAAGGTTTTTATTCTCTTTCTGATCACATTCAAGTTGATAATAGCGATCTGCGGCAATATGTGCGCTCCCTCACGCCCGAGGCGATCGCCATGATGTCCCAGCCTGAGTCTAAGGAAGTGCGACAGGTCATGGAGCAAAATATCGTTGCTTTGTTGGGTGGATTGTCAGGGGCAGGGATTAATGTGTCGATCACCATGTCCCGTGAACATTTAGCGAATTTGCTGGGTTCGGCAATGATGAATGGCTATTTTTTACGAAATGCTGAACTGAGACATTCGATGGAAGCGTCACTGCCTCAATATACGGCAGATTCTACAGAAGAGCGTTTCTAATTCTTAATGAATATATAGATGAATATATATTTGTGAATATTTAAAAAATAGGCAAGAACC
>JBIKYI010000299.1:0-4478 GCA_044355355.1 Limnothrix sp.
CCCAAACCATGCCACCACAATGGCGATCGCCCACCCCAGACCAACCCACTCATCTATCTGCCCGATACCAGTGTCTATAGCTATCTTGTTTATCTTCAAAATAATTCCTCTAACCCTTCCATCATGACAAAAAAAGCGCCCCTCTCAGGACGCTCTTTCAGTTAATTGCTATAGAAATTTATAGATACTAATCTCACATAAATTTCTAACAATCTTTTGCTGCTCAACAATTACTTCCGTACCAGATTGAGCAACTCCTTCGCAGAAGCCAACAAATCAACCGCCACAAAGAAAATCTTGCCTTCAGGATTTAACAGAAAACGCCAAGCAATATTCATGCCCACTTCCGCACCGAACCAAGGAGTCTGACAAGTACCAGTCACCTTAACTTGGGTGTAACCATCGTTAGTTGGCTCCACAACCCCTTTCTTTGGATTGAGCTTCAGGTTTTGACATTCCTCTTGGAAGAAACGTAATACTGCATCCTTACCCACAATCGGACGCTGGAAAGGCGGTTGCAATGCACCATCTTCCGCAAACAAAGCGATCAGAGCCGTGAAATCATTGGCATTCAAATTGGTCATGTACTGGATGATGGTAGAATTCTCAACACCATCGATCTCGATTTTTTCACGCTGAGCAATTTCTGTCGGGACGACAACGGGTTCAGCAACTCGCTGATAACCTTGCATTTTGCCAGTATCATAACCCATGTCAACAACAGCATTTCTGAGGACAGTGATTTGTTGACCCGCTTCCAGACTGCGGATTGTGTCTAGAACTGCCGTTGCATTGGCAGAAAGTTTGTAACCAGAAGGAATAGGCGCAACAAAACCTTCTTCCATCCATTCGCCGAGGCGATACCAAAAACCGAGTTTAATGTTGACCGACCAAGTGGAGTAGGTGCGGTTAATGGGGGTATCAACGCGGTTTGCCAGGTCACACATGACTTGAGCTTGATCTTTAAAGGACAATTGTTTGATCTGTAACAATGTCGATTCGGCAAACTGCATGTTGGCGGAACCCGGTGCAGCAATGGTGATGGTTTTACCCATATCGAGGTAAGCAAACCAAATGAGGGCGAGTTGATCTTCGGCGCTCAATTGGCAGAAACGGGCACTGGTGGCGGGTACAACGTCGGCAGCCAGGGTGCTCGGAAAAATATTTCTTGCCGCATCGAGGGTATAAGTCATACAGATTTTGCTCCGTGAGCTAATTTTTGGTTCACTAGTCAAGTCTAACACATAAAAATTAATAAAGATTCACGAAAGTTCATGCTTCACATCAGAAGATCGGATGGGGTTGTGGGCGATCGCTGATGGGGTCAGTACTTCAAAGGTTAAACCTGCATTTTTGATTAGGCGATGAATTAAGGTTTCACCGAATAGGGCTGCGGGTGTCCAGAAGCCGCCACTTTTTGTGGATTTGGGATAATCTTTGGTGAGGCAAATGCTGGTTTGTGCCAAAATTTTGGCGGTGGAACCATAGCCGGGATCGCGATCGCCTGTGACTTTGACGAGGCAAGTTTGACCCGCAGCGGTTTCTCCCCAAAAACGAAGATCGTAGAAGCCTTGTGCCTGTTCTGCTGGGCTAGGTCCCTCTCCGGCGGCGGGGAGGATTTTTTTGAGTAAATTGGGGGCGATCGCCGCGAGGAGGGCAAAAATATCAAGGGCAATTTTTAAACCCTGGGCTGTGAGCCAACCCGTTAAACTCGTTCCCGTTACCATCGCCTCGTCATACTGGAAATCTTCGCCGTAAATCCAGTTCTGGAGAGCATTGGAGCGGAGGACAATGGGAACGTTGATGCCTGCCATGATGAAGGGCGTTACCCAAGTGCCGAAGGTATGGTCGATCTGCACCGGGAGCATGTTTGGGGGATGTTGCTGGTTTACTGGCGTTGTGGGGCAAAGGATATGGGGATTTTGTAAGGCGGCTTTGACGGTGGGATCGGCGATCGCCTCCTGAATTAAGTTGACACCACTGGCTGCTGTGCCCCCAGAAAATCCGCCCTTTGCTGCCTTGACGCGCATTTTGACCCGCCTTGCCGTTGCTCCAAATTGCCGTTGCATCTGTTGTTGTAGGTAGTAAACGCCCAAGTCTGAGGGGACGGAATCAAAGCCACAGCAGTGAATAATCCTCGCACCTGACTGTTGGGCGATCGCCTGATATTTTTGGATCATTTGCTGTACCCATTGCACTTCCCCGGTCAGGTCACAATAATCCGTGCCACTGGTTGCGCAGATTTTCACGAGGGTCTCGCCATACAGGGCATAGGGACCAACGGTGGAAATGATGACTTTGGTTTGGGCACAAAGTTCAGTAAGGGCAACTTCATCGGTAATGTCCACCACCAAGGTCGGCACATGAACCGCCTCTGACCCCAGGGATTGCTTAAGGTCGTTTAATTTCTGCTGGGAACGTCCGGCGATCGCCCAACGTAGTGATTCATCCCGGCAGTAGATCAGCAATTCACGACAGAGAATTTTTCCCACAAAACCAGTTGCGCCGATCACTAGCAAATCATAGGGAACAGCAGTAAAATTCATTTTGTTTTTGGCGATCGCCAATGGGTTGAGTGATCAGTTAAGTAAATAGATAAGTCAACAAAAAGTTCAGCCAAGAATTTGAGTCGATATTTGAGCAGCCACGGAGACGGGGAGCAATGGGACTTGGCGATCGCCCTTGCGCTCTCCCCGTCCCGCCTTCACTGAGTACCCATTCAATGTGCCCCCCAGAGCTGCAACACCTAAAGCTGCAACAACTTACGGGTCGCATCCCCGACAATACCATCCACCACCAATCCATGGCGGGTCTGCAAAGCTTCCACAGCCCGTTTTGTGCCTAGACCAAATACACCATCAACCCCAACCGGAATCCCGAATTCGTTTAACTTTTCCTGGAGTTCTCGTACCGCTTCACCTCGTATGGGATTATTCGGGATATATTGCAGCGGGATAGTCGGCGGTGTTTTGCGCGGTGGAACGTCGGGAGTGGGATCTGGAGCATTACCGGGACGACTGGTGTACTGCATCCAAACCCAACCCCCGCTAGAGAGTTGATACCAACCATTTTCAGCCTTAATGATGGGTTTGAGAACAGAGCCATTGGAAATGCAATCATAGACTTCCCCCACTGACGAAGGGGTTCTACGGGCATTGAGACAGCCGCCACCGGGCACATTCACCGTTACACCAATGAGTGGGTTTTCTGGGGTCTGGGCGATCGCCACTGTGCCGTAAACCATTGGTGCGAGTAGAATCGCAGCACTAATGGTGCGAGAGCTTTGGATCAGATTGGTGCAAAAATTTTGATAAAATTCAAAAAAACACTGAGCCTGTTTCATGGGAGCAACCTCATTTTTGTGTGATTGATCAATAGAGTAGTGAATTAATCGATGCTTAAGGAGACTTAGCACCCGAAAATGGTCTTGGACTTATTGTCCCTCGAAACCCCTACAGCAAAGTATTGTGTAACATTTAGATAGAACAGATAGAAGAGATATCAAAGATTAATAAAAACAGAAAAAAATTAGTGGATCCTCAGCCAACATTGCTTTTTGCACTAGTCTTTTTGATAGACCTATCGTAATTTTGTGTTTAATGAGCAACCCTAAACCGTCAAGCTCACTTTATGATTAGCCCAGCACTACTTTGTCATCCGTCATTCCCGTGATACTAACTGATTGCAGTGAAACCCAATTTGAAAGCATAAATGAAGTTGGTGCTTTTGTTGGGAAACTGTTGGTCGTTGATGATACCCAGGCGAATCTACTCTTTTTGCAGCGCTTACTGATGCAGGAGGGGCATCAGGTACAGGTCTGTCAAAGGGCAGATGAGGCGCTTGCCTTGGCGATCGCCGATCCCCCAGACCTGCTCATTTCTGACATTAATATGCCAGGGATGGACGGCTACCAACTCTGCTATGCCCTCAAGGTGAATCCCCGGACGATGCATGTGCCCGTCATCTTCATCAGTGTCTTGGATGACCTCACCCAAAAAACCAGAGCCTTCGAAGCCGGAGCCGTAGACTACATCACCAAACCTTTCGAATCAGTCGAAGTGCTCCTCCGCGTCAAAAATCAGATCCGCACCCAAACCCTTTACCGCCGTCTCGCTGAACAAAATCGACTGCTGCAATCGGAAGTAGAACGCCGCAAACTCGCCGAAGAGCAATCAAAACTTGCCGAAGAAAAATTCGCCAAAGCCTTCTATGCCAGCCCCAATCCTTCCACCATTACGCTGTTAAGTGATGGCCGCCACATCGAAGTGAATGATAGTTTTTGTCAAGTGACAGGCTATACCCCGGAGGAGGTGATCGGCAAAACCGTTGTGGATCTCGATCTTTGGGTGGATTTGGAGGATCGTAAAAAATTATTTGACTCGCCAATTCAAATTTGAAGTGCAACAGCTAGGGTCTTTCTGAAGAGGGACTCATAAGGATATTCTGATGTTAAGTAAAACAATAAGAAATCCCTATGA
>JBIKYI010000300.1:0-4476 GCA_044355355.1 Limnothrix sp.
CTGGAATCCCGTTGGCGATGGACGGGATGTGTGGGATTATTTTGCGGGGAATGGTTCCCTGCCGGATGTGGAGGATGAAACGCCCGCTGCCCCTGGGGAACAAATTGCGGGGGCGATCGCCGTGCGTTTTACCGTGCGACCGGGTAAAACCAAGAAAATTCCCTTTTTCCTCGCCTGGGATTTCCCCGTGATGGAATTTGCGCCGGATATCACCTATTTTCGACGGTACACAGACTTTTTCGGACGGAGCGGCAATAACGTTTGGGCAATCATCCGCACCGCCATGAAGCACAGCGATCTTTGGCGCGAACGCATTGAGGAATGGCAAAAACCCGTTTTAGAACACAGTGAATTGTCCAATTCCCTCAAGATGGCATTGTGCAATGAATTATATTTACTCACCCAGGGCGGCAGTCTTTGGACGGCGGCAACGGAAAATGATCCCGTCGGTCAATTTGGCGTGTTGGAATGTCTCGAATATTGCTGGTACGAAAGTCTGGATGTGCGCATGTATGGCTCATTTGGGCTGGCAATGCTTTGGCCGCGTCTGGATAAATCTGTGCTGGAAGCTTTTGCTAGAGCAATTCCCAGTAGCGATGACACCCTCAGACCCATTGGCTATGACAAGTTGATGGGCTACGAGAATTTTATGGCAGCCCGGAAACGGGCGGGGGCAACGCCCCATGACCTAGGTGCACCGAACGAACATCCTTGGCAGGCGACGAACTATACCGCCTATCAGGATTGCAACCTCTGGAAGGATCTGGGGGCTGATTTTGTGTTGCAGGTATACCGTGATTTTGTGATGACGGGTTCCCAGGATACGGAATTTCTCTGGTCTTGTTGGGAAGGAATTATAAAGGCTCTGGATTATCTGAAAACTTTTGATCTGGATTGTGATGGCATTCCTGAAAATGGAGGATCACCAGATCAGACCTTTGATGATTGGAAGCTGAAGGGCATTAGTGCCTATTGCGGTGGGCTATGGATTGCGGCTCTGGAGGCGGCGATCGCCATTGCAGAGGTACTGAAACAACACACCAGTATTTACGAGGAACACCAAAATCAAGTTTCCCTGGGGGAATTTGACCAGGCGATCGCCACCTATCAAGCTTGGCTCGCCAAGTCCCGTCCCCTCTATCAAGAGTCCCTCTGGAATGGCAGCTATTACACCCTCGATACGGGCAGTAACTCCAAGGTGGTGATGGCGGATCAACTCTGCGGACAGTATTACGCCCAGTTGCTGAAGTTACCGGATGTGAACCCCGGCGATCGCACAGCCACCACCCTCCGAACCATTTACGATGCCTGCTTTGTCAAATTCCACGACGGCAAATTTGGTGCGGCTAACGGACTCAACCCCGATGGAACTCCTGAAAAAGCCAACGATACCCACCCCCTGGAAGTGTGGACAGGCATTAACTTTGGCATTGCCGCCTTTATGATGCGCAACGGCATGAAAGAGGAAGCCTTAAAAATGACCGAAGCCGTGGTTCAGCAAATCTATGAAAATGGTTTGCAATTCCGTACCCCGGAAGCAATTACAGCGAATGGCACATTCCGCGCTAGCCATTATCTCCGTGCCATGGGGATTTGGGCGATTTATGATGCATTGTCTTAATCGATCTCAGTACACCTAGTGGCTACATAGATACAAAAAAAGGGGGTTAAGTCATTAGCCCCCTTTTTTGCTTATTTGCTAAACATTAAACGCTCATCTTTGACATCAACATGGATAGTTTCCCCTGGACGAAACTCACCTCTGAGAATGCCTTTGGCGATCGCCGTTTCGACATATTTTTGCACCGCCCGCTTGAGGGGTCTTGCGCCGTAAACCGGGTCATAGCCAATATCCGCCACGAAATCGTAAGCCTCATCAGATAACTGAATTTCCAGCTTTTGTTCCGCTAACCTTGCCGCCAAACGTTCCACCTGGAGCTTGACGATCGCCCGTAGTTCATCCTTTCTCAGACCATGGAAAATGATCAGTTCATCAATCCGGTTAAGGAATTCCGGATGGAAACTCGTCGCCATCACCTCCATCACCCGCGATCGCATCTCCTCATAGCGCGTATCATCCCCAGCCACATCGAGAATAAAATTAGACCCGATATTACTGGTCATAATGATCACCGTATTCTTGAAATCCACCGTCCGCCCCTGGGAATCGGTCAAACGACCATCATCCAAGACCTGCAGCATCACATTAAACACATCAGCATGGGCTTTTTCGATTTCATCAAACAAAATCACAGAATAGGGGCGGCGACGAATCGCTTCTGTTAATTGTCCCCCTTCCTCATAGCCCACATAGCCTGGAGGCGCTCCCATCAGACGGGAAACAGAATGCTTCTCCATATATTCCGACATGTCAATTCTGACCAGAGCATCCTCGGTATCAAAGAGGAACCTCGCCAAAGCCTTTGCCAATTCCGTTTTACCCACACCCGTCGGGCCTAAAAAGATAAAACTCGCAGTTGGACGATTGGGATCCGCTAATCCGGCACGCGATCGCTGGATTGCCTCAGCCACTGCTGTAACTGCCTCATCCTGACCGATCACCCGATGGTGTAGCTCATCCTCTAGGTGGAGTAATTTTTCCTTTTCCGATTCGATCAGTTTACTAATGGGAATACCTGTCCATTTAGAAATAATCTCAGCAATGTCGGACTCCAACACCTCTTCCCGCAGAAGGGAATCCCCCGTCACCTGTTGGGCAGCGAGATTACTTTCGATCTGGGTAATTTTTTGCTGTAATTCTGTTAATTTGCCATAGCGCAGTTCAGCGGCTTTATTGAGGTCATAATCCCGTTCTGCCTGTTGAATTTCAAGATTGGTTTTCTCGACTTCTTCCTTGAGAAAGCGAATTTTGTCGAGGATATCTTTTTCCGATTGCCATTGCCCGTTGAGTTGGGCTTGTTCTTCCTTGAGGTTGGCTAATTCTTTTTCTAGCTTGGCTAAACGCTCGACAGAGGCGGCATCGGTCTCTTTTTGGATCGACAATTTCTCCATTTCGAGTTGCAGAATTTTGCGATCAATTTCGTCTAATTCTTCGGGTTTGGAGGTGATCTCCATTTTCAGTTTGGCGGCGGATTCATCGACTAAATCAATCGCCTTGTCGGGTAAAAAGCGATCGCTAATGTAGCGGTTTGACAGCATGGCAGCGGCAACTAAGGCAGTATCCGCAATTTTGACACCATGGTGCAATTCATAACGTTCCTTCAAGCCGCGCAGGATGGAGATGGTATCGACAACGGTGGGTTCATTGATCATGACCGATTGAAAACGTCGTTCGAGGGCGGCATCTTTTTCGATGTATTTGCGGTATTCGTCGAGGGTGGTCGCACCGATACATCGTAATTCGCCCCGCGCCAACATCGGTTTGAGCAAGTTCCCGGCATCCATTGCGCCTTGGGTTGCCCCTGCGCCAACGACGGTGTGAATTTCGTCAATAAAGAGGATAATTTGTCCCTCGGAATCGGTGACTTCCTTGAGGACTGCTTTGAGTCGTTCTTCAAATTCACCACGATATTTTGCCCCGGCAATGAGGGAACCCATATCGAGGGAAATGAGGGTGCGATCTCGCAGGGATTCGGGTACATCGCGATTGATAATTCTTTGGGCTAATCCTTCGGCGATCGCCGTTTTACCAACCCCTGGTTCCCCGATGAGGACAGGATTATTTTTGGTGCGGCGGGAGAGAATTTGAATGGTGCGGCGAATTTCATCGTCCCGACCAATGACCGGATCTAACTTACCGTTACGGGCTAATTCGGTGAGATCACGTCCATATTTTTCCAGGGATTCATATTTGCCTTCTGGGTTTTTATCGGTCACTTTTTGGCTGCCTCGAATTTGCGTAATGATGTCCTTAAGTTTGCTTTCTGTGAGGGCAAATTCCTTATAGAGATTTTTGCCGAAACGGTCATCTTTGGCATAACTAAGAATTAAATGTTCGACGGAAATAAATTCGTCGCCAAAGCTATTTTTATGTTGGTCAGCGCGGTCGAGGAGGGTGTCCAGACTGCGACCAAGGTAAATGGATTCGCTCGGTTTGGCAATTTTGGGCTGTTGGGCGATAAATGCCGCAGTGCGATCAATCAGACGAGGGATGGACATTTCTGCCTTGGTAAAAATGCTTTTCGCCAAGCCCCCCTGTTCTAACAGAGCTTGCATCAGGTGCTCACTCTCGATCTGTTGCTGTTGGTGGTGTTTGGCAATGTCCGGTGTTTGGGCGATCGCCTGCCAAGCCTTCTCGGTAAATTGGTTCGGATTATTTGGTTGCATAGCCTGAAAAAATAAAAATTCTAATATTTCTCAATATTCGCCCCAAAACCCAACCAAAACTGAGCCTTGAGCCTATATTCATTGTATTTTCAGGCTGTAACGGACGGCAGTGAGGGTATCCGGCATCCAAGAGTCTGGTTTTCGTCCATACTCTAGTTTTCTCTCACTTATTTCTGATCTGGGTTGGAT
>JBIKYI010000478.1:0-3185 GCA_044355355.1 Limnothrix sp.
CCGATGATCGTTGGTTAGTGCGGGCTGATCTGCCCAAATTAACACCAGAACAACCTACCTACAACGATGAATATCGCTTAATGTGTAGCGATGGCAGGGTTTGCTGGATTTATGAGCAGGGTACGGGAATCTTTAATGAACAGGGCATGTTATCTCATCTGGAAGGGGTGATGATCGATGTGACTGCTCGCAAATTGGCGGATCAAGCGATTGAACAGGAGCGGCAACAACTCCGTCAAATTATTCAGAATGCACCATTACCGATGGCGATGTTCGATACGGAGATGCATTACATTGCCCACAGTGATCAATGGCTCACGGATTATGGCTTGGAGGGTCAATCGATTATTGGGCGATCGCACTACGAAGTGTTGCCGAACGTCCCTGACCATTGGCGACAAGCCCATACCAAGGCATTAACTGGGGAGATTGTCTCCTGTGAGGAAGATAAATTCACCAGAGTTGATGGTTCTACTGCCTATCTCAAATGGCGACTACAACCTTGGTACAAGACTGATGGTGAGTTGGGAGGGATTATTCGCATTTCCCAGGATATTCATCAACTGGTTGAGGCTAGGGAGGCGGCGATCGAGGCATCACGCCTGAAATCAAGTTTTCTTGCCAATATGAGCCATGAAATTCGCACGCCGATGAACGGCATTTTGGGCATTGCCGAATTGTTGCAGACGACTGATCTCACCCCCCAGCAGCAGGATTTTGTCCGCACCCTGAATGCAAGTGCGAATCATCTATTGACCCTGATTAATGACATCCTGGATTTTTCCAAGATCGAAGCTGGGGAAATGTCCCTCGAAAGCATTTCGTTGGATTTGGTGGAATCTGTGGAGGCTGTGGCGGAGTTGTTAGCCTTCCAGGCGCACAGCAAGAAGGTGGAATTGCTCACCTTTATTGATCCTGAACTGTCGCAAATTGTGGAAGGCGATCCCGTCCGTTTGCGCCAAATTTTAACGAACTTGGTGGGTAATGCGATCAAATTCACCGCTGCGGGATCGGTGTCGATTCGCTGTACTTTGGTTGCTCAGACGACTGAGGATCTCACGGTTCGCTTTGAGGTGAAGGATACGGGGATCGGCATTAAACCAGAGGATAAACAGAAGTTATTTCGCTCATTTTCCCAGGTGGATCCTTCGACAACGCGGGAGTACGGGGGGACGGGTCTTGGCTTGGCGATCGCCAAACAATTAGTCTCGATGATGGATGGTGAAATCGGCATTGAGAGTAACTGGGGAGAAGGCTCGACTTTTTGGTTCACCGTCGCTTTGCCGCGCTTGGATACGATTTCTTGTTTCCCGAAATTGCTTCCCCGCAAAGTTCTCGTCATCGAAACAAACGAACGATCCTGCAATATTTTGCGTGACTATCTCACCGCCTGCGGTATGGAGGTAGACATCTGCCACAGCTTACTAGAAGGATTGGTGATTTTAGAGCAGACTTACGATCATGAAGTCATCTTCTTGGCATTACCAATTTTCGCTGCCCAACAAGAAATTAAATCAGTTCTAGGCAAACTGAAGTTTTTATTACCGCTTGATCGCCTCGTGTTGTTGGTTTCCAGCGTGGATTATCCTCTACTGAAACCTTGGTTCCAGGAACAGAGCATACGTCATTTGATTAAACCATTGCAGCAGCAGTCGTTATTTATGTGTCTCCAGGATAAAACCCTGATCGATAATGAATTCAACGTAGTCCATGATGAATTGAGCCAGCGGAACTTTTTTCATGGTGCCGACGGCAAATCATCAGAAATTGAGATTTTGTTGGTGGAGGATACCCCAGTCAATCAGATGGTCATTCGGAATCAATTGCAGGTGCTGGGGTTTGAGAAGCTTGATTGTGTGGACAATGGACGTGAGGCGTTAGTGCGTCTCCAGCAGAAAAATTACGATTTAGTCTTGATGGACTGTCTCATGCCGGAATTGGATGGTTATGAGACGACGGCAGCGATTCGTCAACGGGAAAAAGAGGGTCAACATCAGTTAATCGTGGCAATGACGGCAAATGCGATGGAGGGCGATCGCGAAAAATGTTTAGAAGCAGGGATGGATGACTATATCTCTAAGCCGACGACGATCCATTCTGTACAACGGGTACTACGCAGAACATTAAATCGTCTAGTCTCCTCGGATCAAGAGAATAATGGCAATAATAATTCCTCTGCCCCCATTGATCTGGAACGGTTGCAATATTTTTATGGTGAGAATGAGGTGTTTCAGCGGGAAATGTTGCAGGAGATTCTCAAAGCAGTACCGACCTATTTCTCTGATTTACAAACTGCTGTAAAGGCAAAGGATTGGGGGGAAATGGTGTACCATGCCCACCGTTTAAAGGGCACGACGGCAACGGCAGGCATTGACCGAGTTCCCACTTGGTTGGCGGAGTTAGAGGAGGCGATTCCCTTGAAGGATTTTGATCTCATTCAAACCCGCATGACGCAAATTGAGACAATGCTCGCGAAGGCAATGCAATTTGTCGAGCAAAAGTTACAGTCCTAGACGCTCTTGATCAAGACGATGAAACTCAATGTTCGGGCGGGTCGCTGTTGATCCCGGAGCGATGGGCGATCGCCCATTCCACTTGGCGCAAAATTCCCCGTAACATAGCGACTTCCTGACTGCTCGGTGCGGCGCGGTGGTAGAGATCCCGAAACCTGACCATGCGGGATTCAGCGGTGTGAGGGTAGATAAAGCCCACCTGCAATAAAACCCGTTCTAAATGTTGGTAGTAGCCTTCTAATTCGCTTAATTGCGCCAACTCCACTGGATTTTGTTGAATGCCTGCTTGATCTAGATTTAAATCCGCAAGACTCCGTAATTCGTAGCAACAAACGGCGATCGCCTGGGCGAGATTCAGGGAGTTATAGTCATGACCCGTCGGAATACAGACCAAACGTTGTGCCTGACTTAATTCCGCATTGGTTAACCCATGATCTTCCCGACCAAAGATGATCGCACTGGGTTGATCATCCTCCAATAGCCAAGGTAAAGCTTGCTTGGGAGTTTCCACCGCCGTCGGTAAAGTGCGTCGTAATCCCGTGGTGGCGATCGCCTTGCGACAGCCCTGCAATGCTTCTGATAAAGTCTCCACCACCGTCGCCTGCGCCAACAAATCCGCCGCATGTACCGCCATCAAATGAGCCTCTTGACCCAGATGATTACATTGGGGAT
>JBIKYI010000301.1:0-4471 GCA_044355355.1 Limnothrix sp.
CTAACCCCAACAATATGTCCTACCCCCTCTACATCGCCTTCGTTTGGCATCAGCATCAACCCCTCTACAAGGCTCCTGACGGTCAATATCATCTCCCTTGGGTGCGTCTCCACGGCACGAAAGATTATCTCGATTTGATTTTGTTGTTGGAGAAGTTCCCTCGCCTCCACCAGACTGTAAACCTTGTACCTTCGTTGATTTTGCAGCTAGAGGACTACGCGGAGGGGAAGGCGCTGGATCCCTATCTCAAATTGGCATTGAGTGAGGTTAATACCTTAGATTCTGACCAAAAATGGTACATTCTGGAGCATTTCTTTGATGGCAACCACCGTACTCTCGTGGATCCTCACCCTCGTTATGCGGAACTGTACTATCAGCGTCAGGAAAAGGGGCGGGCTTGGTGTCTGGAAAATTGGGATGAGCAGGCATTTTCGGATCTACTGGCTTGGCATAATCTCGCTTGGATTGATCCGCTGTTCTGGGATGACCCGGATATTGATGGATGGTTGAAAAAAGATCGGGGCTTCACCTTGGGCGATCGCCAACGCATCTATTCCAAACAACGGGAGATCATCAAGCGCATTATCCCCAAGCACAAGGAAATGCAGGACAATGGGCAACTCGAAGTCACCACGACCCCTTACACTCACCCCATTTTGCCCCTGTTGGCGGACACCAATTCCGGGCGGATCGCCGTGCCAGGGATGGAATTACCAGAAAAACGCTTTACCTGGTCAGAGGATATCCCTCGTCACCTAAACCGTTCTAAGGAAATGTACCGCGATCGCTTTGGGCGTGAAGTGCGGGGACTTTGGCCATCGGAACAATCCGTTAGCCCAGAAGTGCTTGACCCGATCGCCGCTGCCGGATTTAAGTGGATTTGCTCCGACGAAGCCGTTTTAGGTTGGAGTATTGGACATTTCTTCCACCGCGATGAAGTGGGTAATGTCTACGATCCCGAACTCATGTATCGCCCCTATCGCCTGGAAACCCCCTCCGGCGATCTGTCGATTGTCTTCCGCGATCACCGTCTCTCGGATTTAGTGGGCTTTACCTATAGCGGCATGAACCCAGAAGCCGCCGCCAGTGATTTGGTCGGACACCTAGAGGCGATCGCCCGGAGCCTACGCAGCAAACAAGAAGGCAACACCACCAGCCTAGAACAACCCCACCTCGTCACCATTGCCCTCGACGGCGAAAATTGCTGGGAATTCTACGAGCGGGACGGCATCCCCTTCCTCACTGCCCTCTACGAAAAACTCAGCGCCGACAAAAAACTCGAACTCGTCACCGTTTCCGAATTTATTGATCAATTCCCCCCCACTGCCACCATCCCCCGCAAAAAACTCCATAGCGGCTCCTGGGTGGACGGCAGCTTTACCACCTGGATCGGACAGCCCGCCAAAAACAAAGCCTGGGATATGCTCCATGCCGCCCGTCAAACCCTAGCGGATCACCCCGAAGCTACTGAAATTACTAACCCCGAAGCCTGGGAATCCCTCTTTGCCGCCGAAGGTTCCGACTGGTTTTGGTGGTTTGGGGAAGGACATTCCTCCAACCAAGATGCCATGTTTGACCAGCTTTTCCGGGAACATGTGGCAGGGATCTATACTGCGCTGAACGAGCCTGTACCCGCTGAAGTGTTACAGCCCATCGAAAAGCACGACAGCAAACAGGAGCATCTCCCCCAGAGCTTTATCCATCCGATTATCGATGGGGTCGGCGATGAACAGGATTGGGATAAGGCGGGCTGTATCCAAATCGGTGGCGCTCGCGGCACAATGCACCAGAGCAGCAGTTTACAAAAACTCTTCTATGGCTGGGATCACCTGAATTTTTATCTCCGTTTCGATCTCCGTCGCGGCGTGGACTGGCATGAAGAATTGCCCTCTGAACTGCATCTACTCTGTTTCTATCCGGGGATGAATTGCCCCATTAGTCCTGCACCGATCGCCAGTCTGTTGGAGCAGGAACCACTTAACTACCTCTTCCGCCACCACATCGGTATTAACCTCCTCACCAAGGCAATTTGGTTTGAAGAGGCGATCGATTACGGCAAATGGAGCCAACGCCCGATCCATGCCAAGATGGCTTACAAAGAATGTCTAGAGTTATCGATTCCCTGGGATGTGCTCCAGGTTAAACCGGATTGCCATATCAATATGCTTGCAATTTTGGCGGACGATGGCGAATACCATAGCTTTGTGCCGGAGAACCAGTTTGTGCCGCTCCAAGTTCCCTAGAGGCTTAAGCGTCCTTCCGGACAGATATGTCCCGTCGCAGAAGTAACCAGAAGTAACGGTGACGTACCATGGCAAAGTTTTGTGTTTTTTCTCTGCTATTCAGACACAAAATTTCCGGTGGGTACGTCATTGGTTCTTATTTCGCTTGTTAGCCATCACGTTGTTGTCTTGGGTAAAAATCATGTCCTTGTTCCGTCTATGCCGTACCGCTGCGCTGTCTCTATCGTTGGTGCTGCTGCCCTGGGTGGCGATCGCCAACGCCGATGAAACACCAAAAATTCAGATTGCCATTCTGCTAGACTCCAGCAATAGCATGGACGGACTGATTGACCAGACCCGTTCCCAACTGTGGAATGTGGTTAATGCCCTCACCGATGTCCGCAAAGACGGTAAAATCCCCGAATTTGAAGTCGCCCTGTACCACTATGGTAACGATTCTCTTCCCCCCACCGAAGGCTTTAATCGGCAATTGACCGACTTCACCCCAGAACTCGACAATGTTTCCGAGAAATTATTTGAAATCTATACCAATGGCGGTCAGGAATATAGCGGTTGGGTGATTCAATCCGCCGTTAAGCAACTCAGTTGGGACAATGACCGCGATGACTTCCGCGTGATTTTTATTGCCGGAAATGAACCCTTCGATCAAGGACAAGTGCCCTGGCGCAAAGCTATAGAAATGGCTAAACGGGATGGCATTATCGTTAATACCATCTATTGCGGCAGCGCGGAAAATACTGAGCGATCGCTCTGGGCACGGGGAGCAAAAGTCGCCCTCGGCGCAAACTTTAATATTGACCAAGATCGCCCCGTCATTGTCCAGACTTCCCCCTTCGATGAGGAAATTCGCCTGCTCAATGATCGTCTCAACACGACCTATATTCCCTATGGAATGGAGGGGACCAGGGGGATGGAGCGACAACTACAACAGGATGCCAACGCTGGGGCGGCGATCGTGACCCGTGGTGAGTCTAAAAGCTCTGCCTATTACCGTAACGAATCCTGGGATCTACTCGATGCCGTGACAGGAGAAGCTGTTAGCCTAAGTGAATTGAGTGACGATGAACTTCCCCCAGCGCTCCAGGGACTGACCCTAGAGGAAAAGGAAGAATATGTCGCCACCACCCAGGCGGAACGGGAAGCCATTCAGCAGCAAATTCGTGACCTAACGGAAAAACGGGAAGCCTATATTCGCACTTTACCTCCGGATGATGGCATGACGAATACCCTTGATTACGCAATGATCCAGGCATTGCGGGAACAGCTTGCCCGGAAAGGTTTTGTTTTGTAATAGGTTGGCATAGGGTAGAGGTTATTCCTAGGGTGTTGTCTACGGGGTTGTAGCTTCGGGATACCATGTTTTGCGCCATGTCTGCATCTGCTCGATTTCTGGTTGCTGGGCGGCGATGATTGCCTTGGCTAACTCGACTAATTCCGGGCGATCGCTATTCTCTAGCACCTGTTCTGCCATCAACACTGCGCCTTCGTGGTGGGGAACCATGGCTTCAATAAAACGGCGATCGAAGTTTGAATCTGGTGCGCCAAGATCTACGTTCATCATCATTGCGGCACGTGTTGTCTCGGACATGGGCATTGTTTGACCTGCTGCTGCATCATGCATCATGGGGGTATTTTTCTGGTCAGGATACCATTGACTCCGCCACTGCTGTAGTTGATCGATTTCGGTTTGTTGGGCGGTGATAATATTTTGGGCGAGTTGTTTGATTTCCTGACGTTGGGAATTTTTCAGGGCAGTCTCTGCCATGGCGATCGCCCCTTGGTGATGCAAGATCATGCCATCAATGAACCGTAGATCCCAATACTCATCTTTTGATCCCAAATCCATCGCGCCTCCGTCGTGGGACATCGTATCGTGGGACATGGTAGATGAAGATGTCGGTTTTTCTCCATTTTCCGGGGTGGTCGTCCCGTGATCCATCATGTCCGTCATCGGTTGGCGACAGGCGGTGAGATTGAGAGATAGGACGGAACCTAAACCCACTAACAATAATGACAACAAGACAGATTTGGGCACTTTATTAAACATGCAAGTTATGAACAATGGGTAAGGATAGATGAGGTCAACGGACAGTTGAGAAGTTTATTGATGCGCCAATTCAAGTATGAAGTGCAACAGGTTCTGATGATGACAGCAAGAATACTTCACTCGGAGTGCGATAGTCAAGCGATTTTCTTGGTCGATTATTAATTAAATCTACCACCTTATT
>JBIKYI010000302.1:0-4459 GCA_044355355.1 Limnothrix sp.
CAGCACAGGCACACCACCAAGCAGATCTCACGGTGATCGCCAAAAAAACTCACATAGCGAAATAAAAACCATTCGTCAAAAGTGTGTAGAGTATCTTAATATTGTGTGATAAGAGAATTAATTTTCTTGTCAATATCCTTAAAAAATAAGCAAGATAGAATAGGAGGACACCTATGGCTCTCGTCCCAATGCGTTTGCTCTTGGACCACGCGGCAGAGAACGGTTACGGCATTCCCGCTTTCAACGTCAACAACATGGAACAAATTCTGTCCATTATGCAGGCTGCTAATGAGACCGATAGTCCCGTCATTCTCCAAGCTTCCCGTGGTGCACGCAGCTACGCCGGAGAAAATTTCCTCCGTCACCTCGTGCTTGCAGCGGTAGAAACCTACCCCCATATTCCCGTTGCCATGCACCAAGATCACGGTAACAGCCCCGCAACTTGTTACTCGGCGATCCGCAACGGTTTCACCTCCGTCATGATGGATGGTTCCCTCGAAGCCGATGCGAAAACCCCCGCAAGCTTTGAATATAACGTGGCTGTAACCGCAGAAGTGGTTAAAGTTGCCCACTCCGTTGGTGCATCCGTAGAAGGTGAACTCGGCTGTCTCGGCTCCCTCGAAACTGGCATGGGTGAAGCAGAAGATGGTCACGGTTTTGAAGGTAAGCTCGACCACTCTCAACTGTTGACTGATCCCGATGAAGCCGTTGAATTCGTAGAAAAGACCCAGGTTGATGCCCTCGCAGTGGCGATCGGTACTAGCCATGGCGCTTACAAATTCACCAAAAAGCCCACTGGTGAAGTTCTTGCCATCAGCCGCATTGAAGAAATTCATGCCAAATTGCCCAACACCCACTTGGTAATGCATGGTTCTTCCTCTGTACCCCAAGAGTGGATCGACATGATCAACCAGTACGGTGGTCAGATTCCTGAAACCTACGGTGTACCCGTTGAAGAAATCCAAAAAGGTATCAAGAGCGGTGTTCGCAAGGTCAACATCGACACTGACAACCGTTTGGCGATCACTGCGGCAATCCGTGAAGCAGCAATGAAAGATGCTTCCAACTTTGATCCCCGCCATTTCATGAAGCCCTCCATCACTTACATGCAACAGGTTTGCCGTGAGCGTTATGAGCAATTCTGGTGTGCAGGTCATGGTAGCAAGATCAAGCAAATCTCCCTTGATGATTTTGCGAAGAAGTATGCGAGTGGTGAACTCACTGCAAAAGCTGCTGTTAAAGCGTAAACCAAGTAATGTTTTCAATGAGTTGTGAATTGGTTCTAAATTGTTTTTGAATTATTTTTTAAATTCAATTAACCAAACTCAATTGAATAACAGTGACTGATTAAAAAGCCGTGGGTTTGTTGCCTTCGGCTTTTGTCTTTTTATTTGATTATTTGAGATCTGCCAGTTGAATTCTTGGGTCAACAAATTTCAGTAGCAGATCCGCTAATAAGTTACCCACAATGAGCATCGTTGCACTCATCATTAATGCTGCCATCACCAGATAAATATCCTGGGCTTGTACCGCTTGTAAAGTCAGGGTTCCCAGCCCTGGCCAGTTAAAGAAAAATTCCGAAATAAACGATCCACTTAACAGACTGGCAAATTCAAAACCCAACAAGGTAATCAAGGGGTTAATGGCATTGCGGAGGGCATGGACATAGATTACGCGGTTTTCTGGCAAACCCTTTGCCCTTGCTGTTTGGATATAGTCTTGGCGTAACACATCGAGCAGTTGACCACGGGTTAAACGTTGTAAACCCGCAAAGCCCGTTAAACTTAGGGCGATCGTCGGTAAAATCATGTGCCAACCGATATCCAGCACCTTGCCATACCAAGGCAGATCCGCAAAGTTAATGCTGGTCATGCCCCCCACAGGCAGCAGGGGCGACAGACTTTGGGCAACCATTAGCAGGGCAAGGGCGGTGATGAAGCTGGGCAAACCTTGACCGAGATAACTAATCACCCGCAAAAATTTATCTAATACTGTATTTTGTTTGACGGCACTGATGATCCCCAACGGAATGGCGATCGCCCAAGTGCCGACAATGGAAGTGATCGCCAGTAGCAAAGTGGCAGGAACCCTTTCGAGCAGTAACTCATGGACAGGACGAAAGGATTCAAAACTAATGCCAAAATCAAAATGGAACAGTACCCGACTCAACCAGCTTCCATATTGCACCAGTACGGGTTTATCCAGCCCAAAACGCTGTTCAAGATCCGCTAAGGTCTCCGCAGACATTTGGGGATTTTGCCGGAGTGCATCCAAAAAGTCCCCCGGTGCAAACTGAATAATGGCAAAACTCAACACCGATGCCAGAAACAGGGTCAAAATTGCTTGTAACACCCGTTTTACAACATATTGCAGGGTCTCATTTTCGCTATTTTCAATGGCTTTGTAGAGGATTCGGGTACTGCGCAACATAATATTTTGGGTAAGGAGAGAAGGAGAGCAAGAACAATCTTTAATACTTCACAAGGGATAACACAGGAACATCCGGTAGGCGATCGCGCCCCTGAAGAAACTCCAATTCCACCACAAAGACAAACCCCAACACTTCACAGCCAATTTTTGCCAGCAGATCCGCCGTTGCTTTAGCGGTTCCCCCCGTGGCGATCAGATCATCCACAATCACAATTTTGCTGCCTGCCCCGACCGCATCCTGGTGAATTTCGAGGGTATCCGTGCCATATTCCAATTCGTACTCAACGGTATGTACCGCAGCAGGCAACTTACCCGGTTTACGCACAGGCACAAAACCTGCATTCAAGTTATAGGCGAGGGTGGGACCAAAAATAAAACCGCGTGATTCCATACCCACCACCTGATCCGGCTTCAAGTCCGCTTCAATACAAAGCTGGGTCAGGGCATCCATGGTGTAGCGCATCCCCTCTGGATGGTTGAGGAGGGTGGTGATATCGCGAAACAAAATGCCAGGTTTTGGGAAGTCCGGAATATCCCGGATCAATGCTTTTAAGTCCATAGTGCTGTCACTCAAACCAGAATCGTTCCTCATCTTAGCGAGTTCTGGCGAGGCACAGATCGGTTATTTGAGTATTTGAGAATTATTTGACGATTATTTAAAGAATTTTTGGAAATTCTCTGCTGCGACTGATTTATCGCCCCAGACATTTTGCTGAATTTGTGGAGATGCTGCTAGAGGGCGATCACCCCATGCCATAACCGATATTTTCCTAAGACCCAAACAATACATAAGTTAAACCTATCTCTTCTAAAAGATAATTCAATGAAACTTTATCCCTGACAAGTGGCAAGACTCTGTAAATGTTTGTTAAGCTATAGCCATCAAGCATTATATCTTCTTTACAAAAGGTCAGTATCATGGACGACAAAAAGTTTGGTTTTACGGTTTCTGCGGAAAGCCTCAACGGCCGCATGGCGATGATTGGTTTCGTTGCTGCCATCATCCTTGAAGTAACCACTGGTCAAGGTGTACTCCACTTCTTTGGTCTCCTCTAATTGCGCCTAATTTTCGTTTAACTTCGAAAGTTTTCTATTCTCAAAATTTCATTGTCAATCTCTATTAATTTTTAAGCTGTTTACTCTTTGGGTAAGCGGCTTTTTTGTTTTGATCTTAGTCTTTGCCCTGAGTCACGAATTAAAAACCAACTAGACATAAAGTAAACACAAACAGACAAATAAAAGGTAGATGCATTCTGAGATGGGGGGACGGCAGAAATGTATGAAAGAGCTTATTCTTCGATCAGTTCAATCTCTTTAGGTTCTGCTAAAAATGCGGTGTAGAAATAACCTGCGGCGATCGCCCCCACAATTGGAGCCAACCAGAATAACCAAAGTTGAGCAATGATTTCCATGTTGCCGCAAAAAAGTGCCACCCCAGTACTCCGCGCCGGATTCACAGAAGTGTTCGTCACCGGAATACTAATTAAGTGAATGAGGGTCAAACCCAAACCAATCGCCACAGGCGCAAAACCCGCCGGAGCGCGACGATCCGTAGAACCCAAAATAATCATGAGAAACATAAAAGTCATGACCACTTCAGTGATGAGAGCCGCAATTAAGCTATAACCACCAGGCGAGTGAGCGCCAAAACCATTGGTTGCCAAAGGATTAGAACCGGATAAATCTAAAGCACCATTACCACTCGCGATGATATAGATAACGATCCCCGCCACAATAGCGCCCACAACTTGCGACCCAATGTAGGGCAATAGTTCCTTACCGGGAAACCTTTTCCCAGCCCACAAACCAAAGGAAACCGCCGGATTAAAATGACCACCCGATACATGACCAAAGGTATAAGCTCCGGTCAAAACAGTCAGACCAAAAGCTAATGATACGCCCAAAAAGCCTAGTCCTAAACCATTAGATGAATCTGCATTAGACAAGGGGACAGCAGCCGCTAAAACGGCACTACCGCATCCACCAAGCACTAACCAAAAAGTGCCTAAACACTCAGCAATGTATTTTT
>JBIKYI010000303.1:0-4447 GCA_044355355.1 Limnothrix sp.
TCCCATTCCTCTCTGGCTCTACATTTCACCTCTCTTGTCATCCCCTAAGTTGTTGATTACTCTAATTACAAGATTAAACAGCAAATTTATTAAATCAAGCCTTGTTTTGTGGCTTGATAAATGGCTTGGTAGCGGTTTTTTGCGCCCAATTTTGCCTGGGTACTGTTGAGATGAAATTTGACGGTACTTTCGCTGATAAACAGTTCCTGGGCGATCGCCTTATCCCGGAGTCCCTGGGCGAGTAGCGCTAAAACCTGTTTTTCCCGGTCGGATAGGAGGGTCGTCGAGTCGGGACTTAAATTATTGCGGTAGGGCAAATCGAGGGACAGTTGAATCATTTTGCGGTGGTCGCTCAACTGAATATTTAAACTGCCCTGGAGATGGTTACAGAGAAATTCCAACTCACCAAAATGCGATCGCCGCCAAAGCTCTAATTGCGACTCAGACAAACTCGGTGTTGCCATGATGCCTTCCAGCAGCACCGATGCATCGCCATAGGTCAGACGGCAATAACTGCAATGTAACTGATTTAAAATTTCTGTCGCCCGTAGCAATAGATAAGCCAAGCCCGGTGTCAGCGGTTGTTCTGTACCGACCAAAGACAGATTGGTGGAAGTGAGCAGACTCGACAGATGATCGGACAAACAAGCTTGATCTAGGGGCAAAACTGGGGCGGCATTCGTCTGGATGCGTTGTACTTGCTGGGCGGAATCCACGGCGATCGTCACCGCCATACACAATACTTGCAGCACTTCGAGAAATTCTGGGAAAAAAGGCTTTGTACTAAAGGCTGCCAATACACCGATGACCCGATCCTGACGCGCCAGGGGATAACCCGCAAATCCATGGATATTGTTGGCGATCGCCCAGTCACGATCCTTGACCCAGGTTTCATCTGCCAGATGATTACTTAAAAAAGGAATACAGGTTTTCGCAATTTTGCCCACCTTATAAGCTCCCATCGGCACTCGCGCAAAATCCCCATCCGTGCGGGTATAGAGACCAGAAGAAGCCACCAATTCCAGGGCATTCCCCCCAGGTTCCGTTAACCAAATTCTCGTAAAAATACAACCAAACTCATGAACCAAAGCCTCTGTAATCTCTGTGGCGATCGCCTTAGCATCCAGACAACCCGAAATTCGCTGAATAATACCATTGACTTTTTGAAGGTCGAAAATGAGGCGGGCTGAATCTAACACTATTGACTCAAAAAAGCGACCAGTATAGGCTTTAGACTATCAAGTTCAGACCTTAGATAAAGTAATTAATATGACATTTGCACAAATGTTTTAAATGTTTTAAGTGAATTTCGCTAGAGTGCAGCCCATTCTCTTAAATTCTTTTTAAAATCAACCACAGCCAATGGCGAGGATTTTGAGCAATTTTTGCGGCTTCCTGCTTAAAACGATAGGTTTCCCGCGCCGACCAGCCCTTGAGCAATTTGTGACTGTGCCAGACCAAAACAGCGCAGGTATAGGCAATACAAAGCACTAACGCCAAGCTTGCCCAGGGATGATAATACATGCCATAACGCAGACTTGACCAGGTGAAATATTCACGCCACAGGGGAATTTCTGCACGCAAGCCCCAAACGCCATAAGGGAAAAGCACAATCCAGAGGGACAACACAAATAGCCAACGCGTAACAATGGCCGCCTTCATTAACTTGGCTACCAAAGGATCTAGATGGTCGTAATGTCTTTCTTCAAGGCGATCGCCCATGACGCTATGGCAACAAATAACTGGATTTCAACCCCTATTTTAGTTTTTTATTCTTAGGAAACCCCATTTGTTTCCACAGAATTCGATGAGATCAGGGGTGGTTGACCATTACGACTCCGCCACCAAGACAGCAAAGTACTTGCTACAAAAATACTCGAATAAGCCCCCATCACAAAACCAACAATCAAAGCGAGGGCAAAATACTTCAAGGTTTCTCCCCCAAAGAGAAAAATAGCGATCAGGGGCAATAGCGTCGTCGTCGTTGTGTTAATTGATCGCCCAAAGGTTTGTTGCACAGACACATCAACAATGTCATCAATCGAACCTGCCGCATCTTCATCGATATTTTCCCGAACACGATCATAAATAACCACCGTGTCATTCACAGAGAAACCAATAATGGTCAATAGTGACACCAAAAATAAACTATCAACCTCCACCCCCAGCACAAGACCGAGGAACGCGAAAACCCCTGTTGTAATCAAAACATCATGGAACAACGCGGCGATCGCAAAAAAAGCATAATCAAACTTAAAACGAATACTCAAATAGACAATAATCCCAAAGAAAGACACAATCAGCGCCAACAAACCCTGGGTAAACAGTTCCTTACCAATGGTCGGTCCCACCGTATCAATCTGGATCGTTTCTGGATCAAATACCCCCACCTCTTTATCCAGCGCCGCCTGTAACGCCTGACGTTGATCGACCGTTAACTCCTGGGTACGAATCGATAGAGTCGTTTTTTCCTGACCCAAAATCTGTACACTGCTATTGCCCAAACCCTGACCCGTTAGCACCCCCTGCACCGTTGCGGTATCGAGGGGTTGATCACAATTCCCTGCCACACCGCAATCGAGAGAAACCTGGATTTTCGTGCCACCCACAAAGTCTAAACTCGGTCGCAGGGGTGTCTTGATTTGCTGCTGCGAAACCAACATAAAAATCACACTGGCAATCATGGCGATCGCCGAGATCGACCACCACAGGGAACGCTGCTTATTGACACTAAATCGAAATCTCATCAGACCTACAGAAAATAACAGGATATAAAAATCAAGACAGAACTTAAAACCAAAACCTTAAGACAACTGCTTCGGCGGATTCGGCGCAAACCAATTCAACTTTTGCCGTACCCCAGGAAGGCCCAACACCACCAACAACAATAATGTGCGACTACAGGTCACCGCTGTAAACATACTGACGGCTACCCCGATCGCCAAAGTGAGGGCAAAACCCTTCACCAGACCAGAACCGAGGAAAAATAACGCTCCACAGGCAATCAAAGTCGTCACATTACTATCCAGGATGCTAGAAAACGCATTAAAAAAGCCCGATTCCACCGAACGATACAAAGTATTGCCCTTATAGATCTCTTCCCGCGTCCGCTCAAAAATCAACACATTCGCATCCACTGCCATGCCGATACTCAGAATAAAACCCGCAATCCCCGGTAGAGTCAGGGTCACCCCCACCAAGGAATAACAAGCCAGGGTCAAAATCGTATAAATGACCAATGCCACATCAGCAATAACACCGGGCAAACGATAATAAACCGCCACAAAAATCAACACCAGAATCAAACCTGCCATACCAGCATAGATACTCTGGCGAATCGAAGCCTGACCTAAGGTTGCACCCACCGTGCGATTTTCGACCACTGCCACGGGGAAGGGTAAAGAACCCCCCTTAATCTGAATCGCCAGATCATTTGCCGATTCCAAATCAAAGTTACCGGAAATGGTTACGTTACCCCCAATCCCCTGGGCGGCATATTCTGCCCCCACCGTCGGGGCACTGATAATCGCGTCATCGAGGAAAATACCAACACTACGACCAGTTCCTGCTAGTTCCTTGGTGATTTTCGTGAAAATAGCGCCACCCGTTTCATTGAAGTTAATTAACACCTGCCAACCTGTCCCTGATTGCAGGGGGGCAGGCTGAGCATTGGTCACGTTTTCCCCAGTTAAATCAACGGGTTCAAACAGTTCAAGTACTTTTTTATTGGCAGCGTCTAACTGTTCTTCTAGCTGGCTTAATTGTTCATCGCTCTCTTTGGGAACTGTGCCTTCCCTGATGGCTTTGACGGTGGCTTCTAGTTGACGCACTAACTGATATTCGGTGTTGAATTCCGTCTCGCTATCGACACGCTGGGGACGAAATTCGAGTTTGGCTGTCCCCCCCAACACCCGCTCTGCCTGTTCGGGGTTGGTGACACCGGGTAACTGTACGAGGATGCGATCGCTGCCGACGAGTTGGGTAATGGGTTCAGCCACGCCTAAACCATCAATGCGGTTTTCAATGACCCGTTTTACTGCGGCGGTATCACCTTCTTGGACGGCTCTGCCTGTTTTATCGGGTTGGACTTGGATGGTGAGTTGAGCGCCACCTTTTAAGTCCAAGCCTAGTTGGGGGGGCAGTTTAAAGATAATCGCAATGGCGATCGCCACCAGGAAGAGAATCGCGACAATAACTAGACGTTGTTTTTGCATAATGGTTTAGGTCTGTATCTTTCGCCCTCAAAGCGTTCTTAGACGTTGAGTGCCAGCATATTTTGCACCGCTTCGACGATGTTATCGGGCTGCACAATGGTCAAACGCTCTAATGTCCCGTTATAGGGGGTGGGAATATCTTGGGAAGATAGACGGACAACGGGGGCATCTAATTCATCAAAGAGTTGCTCGTTAATCAAGGACATGACCTCGGCGGCAACTCCGGCAGTCTT
>JBIKYI010000304.1:0-4444 GCA_044355355.1 Limnothrix sp.
AATAATTTGCGAAATTAAACGGATGTGTTCCGCCCCTTTCCCTAAAATTGCACCCACCAGAAAAAAAACCACCACGAGAATAAATGAAATCAATGCCCGCCGCAGAAAATCCTCTGTTTTTCCCCAGTAATATTGATACTGCTCGGCACTCGCAATGAGGGGGATTAATTCATCAAATTTCTCTGGGGTAATCGGGATTAACATCAGTATTCTAGTGGTTCTAGAGGATATTTTCTAAGCCATAAACGAGGGTTTTTAACTCAGTGACTTTGCGGATCGAAAGCAATACACCGGGCATATAACAGGAGCGATCGCTAGTGTCATGGCGGAGGGTATAAATTTGACCGGGCGCACCGAAAATCATTTCTTGGTGGGCAATTAAACCGGGGAGACGGACACTGTGAATCCGAATATTATCGTCGGTTACGGCTCCTTTTGCCCCAGGCATTTCTTCCTTTTCTTCGACCTGGGCTGGGTTAAATTGTTTGCCTAATTCTGCTAACATTTGGGCGGTTTTGATAGCGGTTCCGCTGGGGGCATCGGCTTTTTGGTTGTGGTGTAGCTCGATGATTTCGACGTGATCAAAATATTTGGCGGCTTGGAGGGATGCTTGTTGTAATAACACTACACCGATGGAAAAGTTCGGGATGACTAATGCGCCAGTGCTGGCTTTTTCAGCAAATTCTTTGAGGTCGTTAATTTGTTCGTCGCTCAAGCCTGTCGTCCCCACCACTGGACGGACACCATAGGCGATCGCCGCGCGGGTGTTGGCATAGACCCCGCTGGGATGGGTAAAGTCCACCATGACCCCCTGGATTTTGTCCTGGGTTGCCATGACGAGGGAAGCCTCTAGATCATTCACAATCGGCACTTCGAGCGCCCCACGGCCTGCCACCTCACCGACATCCAGACCCATGACCTCAGGGTTTCTGTCCACTGCGGCAATCAGTTGCATATCCTCAGCCGAGGCGATCGCCTTGACCACTTCACGCCCCATTTTGCCCGCTGCACCATTGACGACAACGGGGATTTTGTCAGTATTGTCCATCGTTTTTCCCGAAGTGATTACTCAAAACTTTCCTCAAAAGCTTGACACAAGATCAGCAAAGTCACAATAATTGTAGTTTGTGTGAATTAATAGAGAAAACTAACCCTTGGCTAACGTAGTTGTCATTGGTGCCCAATGGGGTGACGAAGGAAAAGGAAAAATCACGGATTTACTGAGTAAGTCCGCCGATGTTGTCGTACGCTCTCAGGGGGGCGTCAATGCTGGACATACTGTCGTTGTGCAAGGACAAACCTTTAAACTTCATTTAATCCCTTCCGGCATTTTATATCCAGATACAGAATGCGTCATCGGTTCCGGCACCGTCATTGACCCAAAAATTCTGCTAGAAGAAATTGATCAGCTCCATAAGCTGAACGTCTCGACCGATAACCTCTTTATTTCCCAGACTGCCCATGTGACGATGCCCTATCACCGTCTCATCGATAAGGCTTCTGAGGAAATGCGTGGCGATCGCAAAATCGGCACCACCGGACGCGGTATCGGTCCCACCTATGCCGACAAGTCCGAACGGACAGGCGTGCGTATCCTCGACTTGATGGATCTCGAAAACTCCCAAGATAAATTTGTTTGGGCGATCGAGTACAAAAACATCATCCTCGAAAAACTCTATGACCTCCCCCCCCTAGATCCCCAGGAAGTCATCGCCGAGTACCGCGTCTATGCCGACAAACTACGTCCCCATGTGATCGATAGCTCCCTCAAAGTTGCCGAAGGCGTGAAAGCCAAAAAGAACGTCCTTTTTGAAGGCGCACAAGGGACATTACTCGACATCGACCATGGGACATACCCCTATGTCACCTCCTCCAATCCCATTGCTGGTGGCGCTTGCGTTGGTGCAGGAGTCGGTCCGACCATTATCGACCGTGTGATCGGCGTTGCCAAAGCCTACACCACCCGCGTTGGCGAGGGACCCTTCCCCACAGAACTCGAAGACGACATCGGGGAATTACTCGGTAATGTCGGTGCAGAATTTGGCACAACCACTGGTCGCCGTCGCCGTTGTGGCTGGTTTGATGCCGTGATTGGTCGCTATGCCGCGCGCATTAATGGACTAGATTGCCTTGCCATTACCAAGTTAGATGTACTGGATAGCCTCGATGAAATCAAAGTCTGTGTGGCCTACGACATCGATGGCGAAACTTGTGAACATTTCCCCAGTAATGCTAATCTATTTGCTCGTTGCAAACCCATTTATAAAACGATGCCCGGTTGGCAAAAACCGACCACAGAGTGTCGTTCCCTAGAGGAATTACCCAAAGAAGCGCTCGCTTATTTGAAATTCCTGGCGGAATTGATGGATGTCCCCATTGCCATTGTCTCCCTAGGGGCTGGTCGTGAGCAAACAATCATCGTTGAAGATCCGATCCATGGTCCAAAGCGGGCATTATTGGATCGCAATGGTGAACCTGTAGGCTAGGGCTTACTATTTTTCTTTTTATTTTTAATTCTTCATCTCTGGTTATTTCCATGTCTTTATCTATTGAATGTCAGCCTCGTCCTGAAGGTATTAATCCCCGTGCGCTCCGTCGTGATGGTCTTCTCCCTGTGAATCTCTATGGTCATAAGGGTGCGGAGTCTGATGTTTTTGTTGTGAACTATAAGGAAGCGTTGACTTTATTGAAGAAGGCGACTCCTAATGAGACTCTTGTTGAGATTAAAACCCCTGACTGGTCTGGTACTGCTGTGATTCGCGAAATTCAGTCTCACCCCTGGAAGCGCAATCTTTATCACCTCAGCTTTTTCCACACGGATGCTGCGTAGTCGGTTTGAGCAATTTTAATTTTAGTGAGTGATTTTAGCCATTGAATTGTTAGTCGTTGGATTGATTGAATTTAAGTGCAATTCTAAAGCGACATTTCAAGGCTAAATTCCAAGTTAAATTCCGCAAATGAATTGGATAGGATGGGGAGGGCAAAATCTGCTCTCCTTTTTTGTGGCGATTAACCAGCGGTATTTTTGTACGGATATATTTGGTGCGGAGATCGGTGATGACAACGGCAACGACGGCTTGGACGAGAAGACATATTCTGTCATTGATGGATTTTTCGGTGGCTGAGTTGGACATGATTTTGCAGACGGCGGTAAGTTTTCGGGATGTGTTGTTCCGGCGGATGAAGAAGGTTCCGGCGCTGCAGGGTCAGGTGGTGACGAATATGTTTTTTGAGCCTTCGACACGGACTCGGAGTAGTTTTGAGTTGGCGGCGAAACGGTTATCGGCGGATGTGATGAATTTTGCGCCGGGATCTTCTTCGTTGAGTAAGGGGGAAACCATTCTCGATACGGCGAAGACTTATTTGGCGATGGGTACGGATATTATGGTGATTCGCCATAAGCAGTCTGGGGTTCCCCAGGCGATCGCCCAGGAGATGGACAAGATTAATTCCGGGGTGAGTATTTTGAATGCGGGGGACGGACTCCATGCCCATCCTTCCCAGGCGTTATTGGATTTATTTACGATTTGTCGGGTGATTGATGCCGCGAATCCCCGTTGTGGGTTGTTAAAGGGGAAAAAAATTGCGATCGTGGGGGATATTATCCATTCCAGGGTGGCAAGGTCTAATATTTGGAGTTTGACGGCGGCGGGGGCAGAAGTGCATTTAGCAGCGCCACCGACTTTATTGCCGGAAATTTTCCAGGAATTTTCGGCAGGTTCTGAACGGCAATTGTTTATCCATTGGGATGTGGAACCGGCGTTACGAGATGCGGATTTTGTGATGACATTGCGGCTCCAGCATGAACGAATGACAGATCATTTATTACCGAGTTTGCGGGAGTACCATCAATTGTTTGGCATTACGGCGGCAAGGTTAAAACTTTGCAAGCCTGATGTGCGGGTGTTACATCCGGGACCAGTCAATCGGGGGGTGGAATTGGCTTCGGATATTATGGATCACCTGGCTTTAAGTCTCGTGTCTGAGCAGGTGACCAATGGGGTGGCAGTGCGTATGGCGCTTTTATATTTGATTGGGAGTAGTAAGACGGTGAAAAATTGAGCGGTTAGGGGATTTCTGGGAATGCATGACTCTATCGGCTTGGGACGCTGGCATCGATTAATGACGACTTTGGGATTAGCGACAAATGATGTTGTTTATCACCAGTTAATGGCTGCCTACGGAGAACCTCAACGGCATTACCATTCGTTTCATCATTTGGCGGCTTGTTTAGAGCATTTGGATCGAGTCAAGGCTTTACTCAAATCGCCAGCAGAGGTGGAGTTGGCATTGTGGTTTCATGATGCGGTTTATCAGCCCCGTTCTTCTTCTAATGAAGTTGATAGTGCAGCTTGGTTACGAGCTTTTTTAGAGGAGTCCTGGGACTTGGCAAGGCTAGGGGGCGATCGCCCGGTGGTGGAGATTGAGCGCATGTGCCAGCATG
>JBIKYI010000305.1:0-4442 GCA_044355355.1 Limnothrix sp.
TTCAAGTCGCCATTAACCCCATGTCCCGTCCGGAGGATCTCAATCGTCCTGGACATATTTTTCCTTTGCGAGCAAGAAAGGGGGGCGTACTGAAACGGGCGGGTCATACGGAAGCAGCGGTGGATTTGTCCCGGCTGGCTGGTCTGGATCCCTCCGGTGTGATTTGTGAAATCCAAAATGACAATGGCTCAATGGCAAGGTTGCCAGAGTTAATTCTCTATGCCAAAAAGTTCAATCTGAAAATTATTAGTATTGCGGATCTGATTTCCTATCGCCTCAAAAATGACCGTTTTGTCTATCGGGAAACCGTTACCCATTTACCGACGGAATTTGGGCAGTTTGAAATCTATGCCTATCGCAATACCCTGGATGGGACGGAACATGTGGCGATCGTCAAGGGAGATCCCAAGGACTTCGCCGACACCCCCGTGATGGTGCGGGTGCATTCCGAATGTTTAACGGGGGATGCCCTCGGTTCCCTGCGTTGTGACTGTCGAATGCAATTAATTGCTGCCCTGAAGATGATTAATAACGCGGGGCGCGGTGTGGTGGTCTATCTACGGCAGGAGGGAAGGGGTATTGGTCTGGTGAACAAACTCAAAGCCTACTCCCTACAAGACATGGGTTTAGATACGGTGGAAGCAAATGAACGCCTCGGTTTCCCGGCGGATCTACGGGATTATGGCATGGGGGCACAGATGTTGAACGATCTGGGGATCCATGCGATTCGGCTCATCACTAATAATCCGCGTAAAATTGCGGGTTTGAAGGGCTATGGTCTAGAGGTGGTGGATCGTGTGCCTCTGTTAATTGAAAGTACTGATTTTAATACCCGTTACCTCGCCACTAAGGCGCAAAAACTGGGGCATATGTTGCTCCAAACTCATTTGGCAACGATCGCCCTCCGTTGGCAAGGGCAGGATGATGTAACAGAACGCTATGATTACCTCGAAAAGTTACGACTAGTGACCCACGCCCAGCATCTACTTCTGCGGGAGGAATGTCGCCCCGTCGCCAATGCCGTCTTCTCTGGTTCGCCGTTAATTGTGCATTTTGGCTTCGATCAGTCGAAGTTAGCGGCGGCGGATTGGTATTTGGATCCACAACATCCCTATTTACTGGCGATCGCCAACCTCCTGCGGGAACTGGCAAAGTGGCAGGATCTGACAGAACTGGAATTAATGATCGCCACAGGCGGGGAAGATCCCATGGTGGGACTACAAATCCAACTGGATCGTGAATTTTTAAGTTGGCAACAATTGCCCGAATTTATCGCGACGGCTCACCCCAAACCCCAGGCGATCTACCACTTCCAACGGGATGAACCCACCTAAGCCGATCGCCCAGCCCATCAGATCAAAACCAGACAGATCATGATCCAGGGCAACCCTTAGGCAACATCTAGATATTAAGCGTTTAAGATGGAGGCTCAGAATTGACCTAACTTAACCATCTTTTTCCCGAAACCTACAGTAAAATAAGTACTGTTGATCTTTATTTTGATCTGAGTTTTGATCTTGGTTCTGATCTGAATCTAACCCCTGTTTACCCCAAATTTGACGTTAACCGAGGTAGCGAATGTCCGCCATTTCCAGTAATCCCGACAAGGAAAAAGCCCTAAATCTTGTCCTCAACCAAATCGAGCGTAACTTCGGTAAAGGGGCAATTATGCGCCTTGGTGATGCGGCAAGAATGCGGGTAGAAACCATTCCCAGCGGTGCTTTAACCCTCGATCTTGCCATGGGTGGTGGCTTCCCGAAAGGCAGAATTATCGAGATTTATGGCCCTGAAAGTTCTGGTAAAACCACCGTCGCTCTCCATGCGATCGCCGAAGTCCAGAAAGCAGGAGGAGTCGCCGCCTTTGTCGATGCCGAACATGCCCTTGACCCAACCTATTCCGCTGCCCTGGGGGTAGACATTGGTAATTTACTCGTGGCACAGCCCGACAATGGTGAATCCGCCCTCGAAATTACCGACCAGCTCGTCCGTTCCGCCGCCGTGGATCTGATCGTCATTGACTCCGTGGCTGCCCTTGTGCCCCGCGCAGAAATCGAAGGGGAAATGGGCGATGTCCAGGTGGGTTTGCAGGCGCGTTTGATGAGTAAGGCACTGCGTAAAATTGCCGGGAATATGGGTCGTTCCGGTTGTACGGTGATCTTCCTCAACCAGTTACGGCAAAAAATCGGCATTAGTTACGGTAGTCCTGAAGTCACGACAGGCGGTACAGCGCTGAAGTTTTATGCCTCGGTTCGTCTAGATATTCGTCGGATTCAAACTTTGAAAAAAGGCGCTCAGGGCGAGTTTGGGATCCGTGCCAAGGTCAAAGTGGCGAAGAATAAAGTCGCGCCCCCTTTCCGTATTGCTGAGTTTGACATTATTTTTGGTCAGGGTATTTCCAGCGTGGGTTGTATGTTGGATCTGGCTGAGCAAAATGGCATTGTCACCCGCAAAGGGGCTTGGTACAGCTATGACGGTGAAAATATCGCCCAGGGTCGGGATAATGCGGTGAAATATTTTGAGGATAATCCTGAATTGGCGGCGATCGTCAGTCAGCAGGTGCGGGAGAATCTTGATTTAAGTTCGATGGGCTTTGCGGCACAATCGGGGGATGAGGAGATTGAAATTGAAGTGGAGTTAGAGGAACAGGAAATGGAGCAGGAAGAGGAAATGCAAGCAACGAAGAAGAAAAAGTAGTTTTCCTGCTGATCTTTAAGGCATTTAGGGGAAGTTGGTTTAAATCAACTTCTTTTTTTGTGCTGAATTTTGTCTGTTTTGGGTACATGCTAGAATCGACTGCACAATTCTGTAAAAAAACGTTACATCGGAACTATATGGGTATTCGTTTCTCTCATTGGATATTGGGCTTGGGTTTGGCGATCGCCACACAGATAATGATGCCAACGCCGAGCCAAGCAAATCCCCAGCTAGATGCCTTAATCGAGCAGGGAAATGAGCAGGTTCAGAATCAAAATTTTGCCCAAGCGATTACAAGTTACAGTGAAGCGATCAAGTTAGATGGACAGAATGCGCGTCTGTTTTCGGCGCTGGGTTATGCAAATGCCCAAATGAAGAATTACGGTGAGGCGGCGATCGCCTATCAACGGGCGGTACAACTAGAGAATGACAATCCCCAATTTTATTTCGCCCTAGGTTACAGTTTGGCGAACAGTGGCGACAATTTGAATGCGATGAATGCCTATCAACGGGCGGTGCAGTTGAAGCCAGACAGTGAAGAATATCAACTCGGTTTAGCAACGGTCTTATTTCGTTTGGAGCGCTATCAGGAGGCGTTAGATGCCTATGGTCAAGTATTGGCGCGGGATAATCAGAATGCTGATGCGATCAAAAATTCCATTGCGAGTTTGCTACAACTGCGCCGCAATCAGGATGCGCTGGCGATGTTAAATAATGCCTTCAGCAAATTACCGACGGATGGTGATTTGCGGGTACAGGCGGCGATTACTTGGTTTGGGTTGGGTGATAAACCGAAGGCGATCGCCTTTTTGGAGGAAGCCCGTCGTTTGTCCCCCAGAGATTTTAGAGTGCAACTCAAGGTGGGCAAGATTTACGAAAATCAGAATATGCTGCCCGAGGCGATCGCCGCTTTTCAACGGGCGGTGGAAGTGGAGCCAAATACCCCGGAAGGTCTGTTTAGCTTGGGTGGCGCAGCTTTGAGCAGTCAGGACTATTTAACGGCAATTATCGCCTATCGCCAACTGAGTGAATTGCTGCCCAACGAACCCCTTGCCCATGAGCAGTTAGCCCTTGCCCTCGAAGGTCGTAGTCGCCATGATGAAGCCCTTGAATCCCTCAAAACGGCGAGACAACTCTACAAATTTCAGGGGAATACCCAGGGTGTCACTCGTGTGGATGCTTTGCTAGAGGCGATCGCCATTAAATCGATGAGTAAGTAGATTTTCACTCGACTGATTCTGGGTATCGAGAAACCTATGCGTTATCGGCGATTTGGGAAAACAGGGCTAGAAATGTCGTTGTTTTCCCTCGGTACAATGCGGGCTTTGGCGGATCAAGCAACCATGACTGCCACAATCCAACGCGCCCTAGAGTTGGGCATTAATCATTTAGAAACAGCCCCCAGCTATGGTAATAGTGAAACATTTTTGGGACGATCGCTGACAGAATTAGACATTGATCGTGCCAAAATAATTCTCACCAGCAAGATTTTACCGAAAGGAAATGCTACTGATATTTGTAGTATAGTCGAACAATCTTTAGAACAATTACAAACGGATTATTTAGACTGTATAGCCATTCATGGAATTAATACTGTTGAACATTTAAACTGGGTTGTGGAGACGGGTTTTGATGTTATTTTAGATTTAAAAAAGCAGCAGAAAATTAGACATATTGGTTTCTCCACCCATGGCGATCGCCAACTAATTCTCAACGCAATCCAAACCAATCTTTTTGAATTTATAAAT
>JBIKYI010000306.1:0-4438 GCA_044355355.1 Limnothrix sp.
AAAGTAATATTTCACGTCATCAAGGTCTTGGGTATGGGTTAGATCATGTTTGATCTTGGGCTGTAGGGGTTAGCGCGGGAAGTTTGTGGGTTGGTAAGCCACTGTTTCAGACTGAATTTGATGAGTTTGCTGAGGAGTAGGGTGGCGATCGCCAGGAGAAAAATGAAGGAGGCAAAGAGAAATAGGGGCAAAAAGGGATTGTCTGGGTTGCGGGATGGGTTCACCTGGGGCACATGGACGGGGAGGGGAGCCTCGGCGATCGCCACATCGGGGATGATATTAGTAGTGATGGCTTGGTCAAATGAAGTACTCATACGTTTTATTCCACAAACCGTACAATGTTCTCTGTCAGTTTACCGATGATAGCGCTGAGGGGACACCGCGACAAACCTTGAAGGATTTCATCCCCCTGCCCGATATTTATTCGGTCGGTCGTCTGGATTTTGACAGTGAAGGGTTGTTGTTATTAACCAATGACAATCAGTTAAAACATTATCTCTGTGAGCCGAAGTTTGCCCATCCGCGCACCTATTGGGTTCAGGTGGAAAATGTGCCAGATCAAGCGGCGCTCGATCGTTTACAGCGGGGGGTGATGGTGCAGGGGAAAAGAACGTTACCGGCGATCGCCCGTCTGTTGTCTCCTCATTTGGCGATCGCCCCCCGTAACCCACCGATCCGCGAGCGACAAAATATTCCGACTGCTTGGCTAGAACTGACCTTAACGGAGGGGCGTAACCGTCAGGTGCGGCGCATGACAGCGGCAGTGGGCTATCCCACCCTGCGACTGATTCGAGTTGCCATGGGCAAACATCCCCAACAGTTAACCTTGGCGGGTTTAGAACCGGGGGCTTGGCGGCATTTAACGCCCAGTGAGGTATCTGAGTTGCGATCGCCACTAAGCTCTAGACTCGATAATTCCCATGGCACACCGTCACCCAAGCAGGGTAAGCATCGCTCTCCAGCCAATAAAAATGCACAAAAAAAATCGGTCAAGCGTCAAAAAAAACGCTAATGACCAACTAAAAAAGTATTGAGTTAAGTATTTAGAAATTTTTGATGAAAATTGTTCTTGTCTATTGCTTGCGCATGATGGCGAAAAGCATGCTGAAAAAATCGTGATGGGCGCAAAATTGCGGCGTTCCCGACAGTTGCCCCAGACAAATTGCTAATACGAAGGACTAACGAACTTTATTAGTAGGCTAGGGTCGCCAAAGTTTCCTTCAGGTAAGTATTAACCTGTTTATCCACTGTCAGATGATCGAGGTCGAGGGTCTCGCAATGATCTGCGTACCAACGTTTGAAGCCAGAACTACGGGCGATCGCCTGTTTTAGGCTATCCCAGATGGCATGATCGGGGGTCGCTTCCGGTTGTGTTGTGATGGAGTTAGGCATTTTTCACCTCAGAAATAACGCTCTGTAGTCTTACTTTAACTTAATTCTCCCTACCTAAGTTGTCGTACATACTACCGAGTTATCACAATTTTACGGACGGTTAACCCCACAAAATGGGCGATCGCCACCATTTCCGTGCGATTAACATGCAAATGAGTTGATCCCCGGTGATGAAAGCAAGACAAAACAGATCCATCAATAGAGCTTAGCGTTAATCCCTAACCCAACCTTGATATCTGATGTCTGACATCTGAATGTCTGTAAAAAATCTAGTCATCCATTTGCCAGGGTTCCCGGAGATTATTCTCATCAAAAACCTTTTTCGGGCGCATCAGGAGCAGCACTTGCCCCAAGATTTTCTGCTCTGGCTGTTCCGCAAACCAAGCCAGTTCCACCTTGCCATCCTGTTCAAAGGCGAAATAGCTGTTATCGTTCCACTCCACCTTGCCTCGGTCAACCAATACCAGAATAGGTTCTGGTCTACCGGGGATGGGCTGGGGGAGTTGATCCGTTTGGTGAAAAATAACGACGGGATCAATGGCAGTTAAGACGCTTTGCCAACAGGGTAGGGGGACGAGGGTGGTCGGCTCCGTGACCTGGACGACATTAAATGGTTCCTCCAGTTTGATGGCAGCAACCTGCTGTAACGCGCTTACTTCCAGGGGAATTGTGCCAGCAACGGGAATTAAGTGGGGAACATCGTTGTCATCTTCGTAGCGGTAGAGGGGTAGCAGCGGGGCAGCTTTGGCTGGGCTGGCGGTGAGATCGCTGAGGAGTTGTTCTACTTTGGCGCGGGCGCTTTCGGAATGGGCAAATTTCAGACCCTTGGCGATGAGGCGGGTGCGATCCTGGAGGTCTTTTTTTTGTTTAGCGGCACGCCAGGCTTGGTAGGCGACGGCATCGCCGGGATGTTCGGTAAAACCATCGGGGATCTGGGGGAGGCGGGCAAAATGTTGGATCGCCTTGGCGAGTTCCTTCGCGCCGTCAAATTCGAGGTTTTTGTCCTTGGCAACCTGGGCGGCGATCGCCCGTTGTTGATGATTCAGTACCCGTAATTCATAAAGCACATCAGAACGGGGACCCCGGCAATAGGCGAGTAATTCCTCGGAACCACCCTCCTGTTCCACGCTTTGGTAGACTTGGGCAGCCACAATGATCATATTTTGGTGGGAACCCTGGAAGCCTGTCTGTTCAAAGATTTCCATCACGCTGTAGCCCGATTTTTGCAGCGTTTGGCAACCGATCCCCCAATCCACCCAACAACCTTCTTTGTGGAGGAGGGAGCGAAATAGTTCCGTAGCTGCCTCGGGCGAAAGTTTTTGATCTTCTGACAGCGATTGTCCAATCATAAATCTGAGCGGGAATAGAGATAACGTAAAATAATAGGTAAATCAGTATTTGACCGATAAACTTAATCTATAGACAATCATAAAGCTAGACCGTTCCAAACCGCACTTTTCCGCAATTCCCTATGAATTTTCCTGCCCGTCGGCAACCGCTCCAAAACCTTTCCCCTCGATCCGTCCAGAGGCAGCACCCTTTCCAGGATTTTGCCTTGGGGTTAGTCTCTACGAAAAGTTTTCCGGCGATCGTGGGAACAGCGGACATGATGTTGAAATCGGCTGATGTCACCCTAGTGGGCTATGAAAAAATTGGGGCGGGTTTCTGTACTGCCGTCGTGCGGGGCAAAACCGCTGATGTCAGATTAGCTGTAGAAGAAGGCGCAAGAATCGCGGCGCAGTTTGATCAATATGTCTCGAAATTGGTGATCCCCAGACCATTACCGAATCTGGAGGCGATTTTTCCCATTGGTAGCCATCTGATCGATCTTGCCCAACAACAGCGGGGCTATAGTCGTCTGAGTAATCGTTCCATCGGTCTACTGGAAACCCGTGGCTTTCCGGCGATGGTGGGGGCTGCTGATGCGATGTTAAAGTCTGCCGATGTGCAGTTGGCATCCTATGAAACCATTGGCGATGGGCTTTGTACTGCCATTATTCGGGGGACGGTCTCGAATGTGGCAATGGCGATCGACGTGGGGATGCAGGAAGCGGAACGCATTGGCGAACTCCATGCGGTGATGATTATTCCCCGTCTGCTCGAAGATCTCGAACATACTTTACCTGTGGCGGAATATTGGCTGGATAAGGCGGAACCGATGGTTGATCTGGCGAAGGAAAAAGAAAGAATGCCCCAACGAATTGCCCTACCGGAGTTAGAGCCTGCGGCTGTGCCTGTGCTGGTGGATCTGGAGTTGCCAGAGGAAAAAGCGGTAGAAGTTGAGATTGTGGAGCCATTTATTGAGCCATTTGATCCTGGACAGGGCTATTAAAGCTTGTCACTGATATAGTAAAGCTGATTTTCTTGCTGATTTTCCTATGAAACTGGTTTCTTTTTCCTATGCCTGTTTCCTGTTAGGAACTCTAATTTGCTATTGGGGTTTAGGGGCGGTGCTACCGACTCTGCGGGTATGGGTCTTGTTCGGGGCGAGTTTGGGGTTTTATGCGTTTTGGCAACCGCAGTTTTTGCCGTTGTTGTTGGGTCTGACGACGGTGAATTATATTGTCGGTCGGCTGATTGAGGCGCAGGTGAGACGGGGCGATCGCCTAAAAAAAAGAGCGCAAGCCTATAATTTTTGGAATCGTCAGGCTCTGTATTTATTAGTCCTCGGAATTTTTCTGAACCTGGCGATTTTGTTTGGGTTTAAATATGTGCCCTTCACGATTGAAAATCTCAATATCTTTTTTGATTGGCCCTGGGCAACAACTGTGGCAACGGTCTTAGAAGAAAATCTGATTGCTCCGGTGGGAATTTCCTTTTTTACGTTTGAATGTATTGCCTATTTAGTGGATGTGTACCGAGGTGCACCTGCTGCCCGTTCTTTTGTTGATTTTGGTAGTTATAAACTCTTTTTTCCAAAGATTTTATCGGGACCGATTAGCCGTTTTCATTTCTTTGCGAATCAGATGAAAGGCAAACCCCATTTATTTTTTGATCAGGGGGTAGAGGGTCTATGGTTAATTGCGAGTGGGGCGTTTAAAAAGGT
>JBIKYI010000307.1:0-4429 GCA_044355355.1 Limnothrix sp.
TTGAATTGGCGAGATAAAAAAACTGTGTAATCCGAAAATGAGACTAACGATTCAGTAGAATGTGAGCAAGAACAGGAGCATAAATTACACAGAAAATAGAGAGAATTGCCGTAAATTCAAGCACTGAAATAAGTTCGTTAGTCATAATTCGTAGCTCCAAAAGAAAGAAATTGTTGTTCGTTCTCTATGTCTTAAGTATCACTTTCTACCCTCAATAAATCTGTGATCCTACGCCAATTTGCTGATGTACTTGATCAACACAACACCTGACACAAACACAGTCATTCCCTCAGTAAAGTCATGGATTCATGTGATAACAGTCACAAAAAAGCCCCAAACATCAATCACGAGGACGCTTGGAGGCTTCGACAACAATTCTTTCTTCTCTACATTATCTGGGCTGATCCCTGGGCATCGCATGGGCAAATAAGCGTAATTTCAGTTCGGCATTCCCACCCTGATATCTGAAATCTGATGTCTGTTATCTGAACAAAAGCTGAAACTTTACGAACTAAGACATTCACCCCCCTCCCCCAGATGGCTTTCCTACAATGAAATACGTGATGACTTTTGATGGAGATCCAATTTCGTGCGTAATGTGACCCCCAATGGAAATTTTTCCCTATCCATAATTGGTACAGTGCTTGCCTTCGTCGTATTTCTGGCGATCAATGCCTTTGTGATTATCAACCCCGGTCAGGCAGGTGTTTTAAACATACTCGGTAAAGCCCAGGATGGCGTACTACTCGAAGGCATTCACTTTAAACCGCCCCTCGTCGCGAATGTGGATGTTTATGATGTCACCGTCCAAAAATTTGAAGTGCCTGCCCAGAGTTCCACCAAGGATTTACAGGATTTAACTGCCAGATTTGCGATTAACTTCCGCCTTGATCCTTTGCAGGTCGTCAATATTCGCCGTACCCAAGGCACGTTGCAAAATATTGTCTCGAAAATTATTGCCCCCCAAACCCAAGAGGCGTTTAAAATTGCAGCGGCAAATCGTACTGTCGAGGAGGCGATTACGAAGCGGACGGAACTGAAAAATGATTTTGATAATGCCCTTGATGCTCGTCTGCAAAAGTACGGCATTATTGTGCTGGACACGAGCGTTGTGGATTTAAATTTTTCTGTGGAGTTCTCGCGGGCAGTCGAAGAAAAGCAGATTGCGGAACAGCGGGCACAACGGGCGATTTATGTGGCTCAGGAAGCAGAACAGCAGGCACAATCGGATATTAACCGTGCTAGAGGTAAAGCAGAAGCCCAACGGTTATTGGCAGAAACTCTAAAAGCTCAGGGGGGTGAACTGGTGTTACAAAAGGAGGCGATCGAGGCTTGGCGTGAGGGGGGTGCTCAGGTGCCTAAGGTGTTGGTGATGGGTGACAACGGCGGCGGCGTACCTTTCTTGTTTAATCTGAATGATATGGCGAAGTAAGCGCGAACTATTTGTCCTGAATTTGTCCTGAATTTGTTTTATGGAGCGATCGCCAGAGGAACTGTCTAGGTTTTTCTCGGCGATTTTTTGTTGGATATCCTGCCAGAATGAACGCAGTCATCACTAATCATGACTTTTAGCAAACTTTTACTAATCACGATGGACTGATTTTGTGAATTTGAACGCTTTTGGAAATGTACCGAGCGATTAAACTAGATAAGTTGATACTGATGCCATGCTGTCGGATTCTCTGCCCATGAAATTATTACTCGTTGATGATGATCCCATTTTTCGCCTAGGGTTTTGCACGGCATTGGCGCAGGTAACGGACTGGGCGATCGCCAGTCAATCTTTTGTAGAAATTATCGGTGATGACGGCTCCCTGACGGGTATTGATACGGGTATTAATCTGATTCTCTGTGATCCCGGTTGGCAGGGCGATCGCCGTTGGTTGCGCTACAGAGCCTTACAGCAAGCCTATCCAGACAGCCCCATACTCCTGCTAACCAGCCAACTCGACACGGAACGGTTAGCCCAGGCAAAACGCGATGGCATCCAAGGCTACTGTCCCAAGGGTATGGCGATCGCCGACTTGATCCCCATCTTCGAGCATGTCATCAACGGCAATAAAGCTTGGTCACAACGCCCCACCAGCAAAAACCAAAACATCCTCGCCAGCATCCGTCGCCGGGGGATCAACGACATTTATCGTACCCTCGATGAGATTGACGCATATCTCATCACGGAGGATATTTCCGCCCTTAACCGCTCTTTTTTGCAGGGTCGTCGCCGCGAATTAAAAGCTGCTGCCTGGGTTGTGCGCCAAATTTTGCCCCAAACCACCCTCACCATCGAGCCAATCAATCCCCCATCCGCTAGCCTGCCCACTGCTCCACCCATTAATATTATTTCCCTCGAATCCCTCGGCATTAAAACCACCAATCAACGTTGGCAAACCCTGCTCGAAAATGTTTGTTTTAAGCTCAATCAAACAATTGATAATCGCACAGATACAACCCTAGAAACGGACATTCTCTCAATTCCCAAACGGCGGGAATTATACTATCTAATCCTGCAACAATTTACCCAGATTTTTAATGATTCCCAGTGGGTAAATATTGACCACGACACCTTTCAAGAACGCCATGGGCGCAACCTCCGTAACCTCTGGAAATTCACTGTCCAGGAGTTTATCGGTCGCCACAATCCCACGTTAGATACCCAGGGCGAATGGTTCGTCACGCTCCTTAGCCAAGGGGCGATCGCCATCAGTGATCCATTGATCAAACATTGCCCCTATAGCCTCGAATTATTTGCCTATTTACTCAGGGATGAATCTCTCATTATTGATAACGTCGCCTACCGCACAGAAGCCAAGGAAGCCATTGAACGGGCACAATTAATCCTCGAAAATCTGCTCCTCCAAATTGCCAACAGTGTGATGCAATTTATCCTGAATAACTTTAGCGAATCAGAGACTTTCAAATATCAACTCTATAGCCCTAATCTCCGCTCTTCACGGGCGATCGCCCAATTTAGAAATGATTTGTCTTGGCAATATCGCCGCACCCAATATTGGCTCGAACCCAAAGCTATATTTGAGAGCCAATACCCATTGCTGCAACTTACCCCCAACGGCATCCATACTACCCAGATTTATGCTCCCCGTTACCAGGAACTCGATAACCTCCGGAGCATTGCTTGGGGAGTCACCATCACCCTAGAATTGCGCGATGCCCTTGCCCCCAGGGTACGCTCAGTGGTCGCCTGGCTCGGCAAAATCGTCGTCTACTTACTCACCAACGTAGTCGGTCGCGCCCTTGGCTTAATCGCCCGTGGCATTTCCGATGGCGTTGGCACAAGTTGGCAAAGTCTGCGCGGCAGATGATTTTCAGAGTTCAGATATCAGTGATGTTGTTGTTAATCTATCTGTATTACCGATGTTTGTGTCTCTTGGTGTCTGAACCCTGATGTCTGATATCTGGTAACTGATATCTGAAATGGGGGCAGGGATCATTTCGCCACGGAAGTCGAGAATTTGGACTAACACCAGATAGGCGATCGCCAGGAGTAGAGAAATAGCCCCAGTGATAATCGCCGTTAGTTTTCCGCGTTCCATAGACTTTAACTCTCCTCGATAATGCACTATGATTGTAGATTGGATTACTTATTATAGAAATTGTTAGGAGTTAATTATGTCCCGCAAATGCCAAATTACCGGCAAAAAAGCGAACAACGGTATGGCAGTGTCCCACTCCCACCGTCGCACCAAGAAATTACAAGAAGTAAATCTCCAGTGGAAAAGAATCTGGTGGCCCGAAGGTAATCGCTTCGTTCGTCTCCGTCTTTCCACCAAAGCGATTAAGACCATCGAGAAAAATGGCATTGATGCAATGGCAAAGGCTGCTGGCATCAACCTCAACAAGCTGTAGGTTTTCTGTGGATTTTGAATGCCATGAACGGCACTGTTTCGGCATTTCAAGCACTTATTTAATTTAAGTTAAAATATATATCTTGAAATATGACCCTCGCATACATTGTTGGGGTCTTATTTTTTGTCTATGGTCATTCCCAATAAAAATTCGCTTAGGGGATACCTGAAGAGGATAGTGTCGATGTCGTCATCGCCAGAGTGATTCTGCCTTGGATCTCACCAGATATGGTAGGCAACAGACCATGGAACAATCTCCATGCTTGCCCAAGAGTTAATCGCCTTGAAGCCCCAGAAAGGACGCTATTTTCAGTAAGGTTTTGCTGCTTTATCCTTTATTGAGTCTGCTTTTTAATTCCCTTGTCATCTCTCAAGATTATTTCCTTGAGTTCGAGGAACTGTTGACAAAGGGCGATCGCCTCATCGACTCTCTCCTGATCCGCGTAATTAATTTTTCGAGAGTTTCAAGAAAGTAATGATAAACGCCAGTTGCGCAGCAAATCAATACTTCCATTCACTCTGAATTTCGCAAACAGTGCCATGGTCAAGTCAACCATTCGCTCTGA
>JBIKYI010000309.1:0-4418 GCA_044355355.1 Limnothrix sp.
ACAACTCCATAATACAGGTTTCCTACCGTTAACACAACCAAAGTTTACCAAACCCAAGGAAAAATTCCATAAAATCCCCTAAACCCCTACTCTGCCTAACTTCCAGCCCATCAATATATATTAGGCTGCGCCACGGTTCTTCACAATATCTGCTCTTATTTTAAGTATTTTGGTGGGGATTTGAGGGGGAGGTTTGGCTATTTGGGGGGTTAGGGTTGGATTGTTTTGATGATTCCTAGGGCTTGGTCTCGGTTTGTGGTCTGGTTTTGTTGACCGAAGATCTGGGCGGCTTGGTTGAGATCGGCGATCGCCTGGTTGATGTCCCCTAGGTTGTAGTAGGTGATGCCGCGATTGAAGTAGGCTTCGGCAAAGTTGGGGTTGTATTGGAGGCTACTGCTGTAGTCGGCGAGGGCGGCGGCGTTATTGCCAAGGCGGTTATGGGCGATGGCGCGGTTGTAGTAGGCTTTAGCGTGGTCGGGTCTGAGGGCTAGGGCTGCATCGTAGTCGGCGATCGCCTTGGCGTGGTAATCGGCGGCTTGGGTGGCGTTGCCGTTGTCGGTGGCAATGACGGCTAAGTCATCGTAGGCATTGCCCCGGTTAATGAAAAAATCGGGATTTGTGTCCTTGAGGGCGATCGCCGATTCACAGTTCGCGAGGGCAGCTTCGTAATTTTTGAGGAGGTAGGCGGCATAACAGCGGTTACCGTAGGCATCGGCAAATTGGGGATTAATATCCACGGCGCGACCATAATCATCGAAGGCGGCTTGGTATTGCCCCAGCACATGGTAGCTGTAGCCCCGGTTGTAGAAGCTGTCGGCATCGTTCCCGTCAATGGCAAGGGCGGCGGTAAAGTCGGCGATCGCCCCTTGGTAGTCCCCGCTGGTTAATTTATCCACCCCGGCGTTATAGAGTTGAATCGCATCCAAACGCTCACGATCACTCGTTTCCATCTGGGCAAGCTCGAAGCTCTTACCCGACCAAGCAGGAATGCCCTGGGCAAGGGTCGGGGCTTGGCAGAGGAGCACTGTACCACTGAGAAGAATCCAAGATTGAATGCCAAATTTCATTGCTATATTCTGTGACTAAAGCGAACCGTTACGACTAATCTCCATTGTAAAAGCGGGTTTGCCTTTAGGGTTTATCCCTTAAGACTTCGCATCAGTTTGCTTATCCTGGGTTTCCTTCGTTTGGAATTTAGGGATAATGCCTTTGTCATAGTTGGAGGCGATCGCCAGGAATGCCCCCGCGAGAATATAGATCGGCAGCGGCACGAAAAAGACCTTGAGCGCTTGGAAGATTTGCGCCATGACAAACAATAGGACGACGGCAGTTAACCAAACACGCATAAACACTCTTCACCTGAAACTAGTCAATTTGTAACGCATCCAGGGCGGCGATCGCCAGATCCAGACAATTTAAGCCAGACAATTTACAGGTCAGTCCTCAATATTTCGGTGTCACTCTCTATGCTGGTTTGATCTTGGCGATCGCGTTTTCATTCGTGCCTAAATTTTATTATTTTCTGTATTCATCGTCTTCTTCGTAATCAATCACAATGGCGATCGCCTGAGTAGTTTGTCCCACAGGACTTATATAGATTTAATCGAGACAAGATGTTACTGAATCTGTGCGATAAGATATTGGGAGAGCACTTTGATCGGTGAGCGTCTTAAGGAATAGCACTAATCACCAACTACAACCAAAAAATACAGCAAAAGTTGGTCAAGCTGATGGATCAGATTCTCCTGTGTAAAAGAGTCTTGGTTGAGACGGTTAATGACCCATTGAAAAACATTTGTCAGATTGAGCATTCTCACTACCGCAGTCCTTGGAATTTTTGGAATTTTAATAACCAACTTCGTTGTTGACTTGATTACCTACACTTATCTCCCCAAAAAGCCTTCCCTCAATTTGCACAAGCAAGACCTTGCTGCTCTACCTTCCACTAACTTTTAATAACGTTTAATTTTTATCGAACCCACGTTCAACCATGTCACAACCCACTATTACTTTGATCCCGATGCACCAGGCGATCGCCATCGGTCGTTCTGTCACTTTGGATGTCCTTGTTAAAATTACGCCCCCTGCGGTGGAACCATCTGGCGATCGCCCCCCGTTAAACCTGGGCTTTGTACTAGATCGTTCCGGCTCGATGTCTGGCTCTAAAATCGACTATGCCCGCCAGGCGATCGCCTACGCTGTCGAACAACTCCTACCCAGCGATCGGCTCAGTTTGACCCTCTTTGATACCCACGTCGAAACCAAAATCCCCAGCACCCTCGCCACCGAAAAACAGCGCATCCTTGACATTGTGCGTCGTGTTCAAGTCGGCAATTCCACCGCCCTCCATGCAGGTTGGGTCAACGGCGGCATCCAAGTGAGCGCATATCTCCATCCCGAACATTTAAACCGAGTCATCCTCCTGTCCGACGGTCAAGCCAATGTGGGCGAAACTAATCCCGATGCCATCTCCACCGATGTCCATAGACTTATGCAAACAGGCGTAACCACCTCCACCCTGGGAGTCGGAGCAGATTACGACGAAAACCTCCTCGAAGCCATGGCACGCAGCGGCGACGGCAACTTTTTCCACATCGCCTCACCCGAACAATTACCCGACATTTTCGAGACAGAACTCCAGGGACTCGTCGGCACTCTCTATAAATCCGTCACCCTCGCCGTTGAACCGACCCAAGGCACAGTACTCCAGCAAGTCTTAAACGACCTCGAAAAAGACGACCAAGGTGCGCTCAAACTGCCCAATATCACCATCGGCAGCCCGATCAACATCGTTGTACGCCTACAAATACCCGCCCTCCAGGAAAGCACAAGTATCCTGACCGTCAAACTCACTTGCCAAGCCCCCGATGCCCCAGAAACCAGCCAATTTGAAAGCACATTACACCTGAATGTTGTCACCGAACAACAGATGAGCGACTTCCCCGCCAATCCAGAAGTCCAAGAGCAAGTGGCACTATTAATGGCAGCCCGTGCCAGACAGGAAGCAATTAATTACGCCGATCGCGGAGATTACGCTGGGTCAGCCAAAGTCCTGGAAGATCTTTCAGCGGAGCTTTCTGCCATGCCAGCTTCTGCTCCCATCGCCGACGAACTATCAAGCCTCGAAGACCTATCAAAGAATTTTACAGATGATCCAATGATGGCACGTAAACGAGCGATGTCGGAGAGATATCACATGAACCGTAGTCGTTCCTCTGACTATGGCAAAAAAAAGCGTCCTGAGTAAAACCTAAAGATAAGATATCTAAATTAATCCAAAATATTAATCTCGATCCTGATGTTTTGAATTGATTCATTAACTAATGAAGTTAGGCGATCACCCATGTATTGCAATTAATCAACAAAGCACTATTTTTACAAAATAATGGAAGAAAATTCTCCTCTCTTATTACAGGAAAATTTTCCATTTAAACTATTAAAAGCAATACTTGGATCAATCTCATTAAGGTTAAGCTTTTCAAAATCTGATCGAACTATTTTAGAGTAAAGAGAGGTCATTCGTTGAGGATTGCCACTAGCTAAATTTATGGCATCTGTCATACCATGAATTTCAACACAATCCACCATTGGTAATACTCGGAAAGTTTCGTAAATAAGCCGAAGACTCAGACCTGTACACACATCAAAAAAAATCTTAAATCGTTTTGTTTGAGTCATCTTTTTTAAAGATAATTTACCTGTCTTTGTTAAGATCTTTTCTTCAGTAGGTACAACTTCAATGTCTGGTAATTCCATAAAAATCTTTGCTGTGTCTAATTGCTCAAATTCAATATCAAAAACTAAAGGCACTGGTAAATCTTCATTTAACAGCTCTTTTTCCAAAAGTTCCGTCAGTACTTCTATATCTTCATTTTCAACAGCCTGTCGGAGTCTTGCTCGAAATGTCTCTTCTTTTTCCCAAGAATCTCTGCGAGAAGGTTCAAGCTCTATATATTTAGTTCTAGATATTTCAATATTCTTCAGATATTCTTGATATTGAAGCCGTCTATTCTTGTGAAAAAATGCTTTCTCTTGATTGATTTTTAATTTGATTTTTTTCTTGATTTCTCGCTTATGTTGTTTTGTTTCAACCCGTAATACAATAACCATAGCACATAGAGCAAATATGGAAATCCACAAATTGAGAAATAAAAATACTATAAATACTCCCAAGAAAAATAAGGTTAAATAATATTTCCCTGACTCATTCTCAAGCTTTCTTTTTATATAGTCTTCTGAGTATTCAGGATTTGGTTCAACAAATTCAGGTGGTATATATTCTTGTTGTTTATATTCACCTAAAGTTATAGTCAATTTTTCCCAGTCAAAAACTGTTTGGTCACGCTCTTTTAAAATCTTAGATAGAGCATATATTTCTACATTATATTCATCTACTTCTTGCTTTGCAGTTTCTAGTT
>JBIKYI010000310.1:0-4417 GCA_044355355.1 Limnothrix sp.
GAGTTTTTTCCGTTATGGCTTCGACTTTCTCCGCCGCACCTTCTCCAATCTCCACTTTACTGCCGACCATTTCATCTCTGCACTCCGATGTTTAGCCCCTTTCTCTCTTTTTTGTCCTAGTAGTTAGCTTGGATCCTCAAGAATTTATTGAAGTTTAACAAAAATAGCAGGTGAACTTTTCCGTTGATGCTCGGTAAACTCCAAGCGCCAGCATTCATGACAGGCGATCGCCAAAGAGAAGTTGGTGTAAACAATCAACCATCACTAGCGACGAAGCCATGAACTGTCAGAGACTACAGGCAAAATTACAGATCTTGTCAGGTTTGTTCAGGAGTTTGTTTTTTTATGTCACCATAGTACATCTGACAAAATTCATGGGAAAATCCCATGCCGGCTACCTGCCAGGCAAATCCATACGCTCCAATCTAGAAGAAACTCTATGACCACGACAACTACCAAAACTTGGAAAGAAGTTCTCGGCGATCGCATCTCCCCACAGATGGCTGAAGAAATTGACACTTTCGAAAATCAAATGGCGTTGCGCCGTCAAAACAAACTAGATGAGAAAGTCTTTGCCGAACTTCGTTTACGTCGGGGAGCCTACGGTCAGCGCTATGATAACGGCTTCCGGAACGACGGCGAAAAATCCAAAGAAATTCCCTTCCCCCGCACCGAGCTGACCAAAGGCCCCGACACCAAATGGCAAGCCCCCGGTATGCAGCGCATTAAAATCCCCTACGGTGGCATGACCGCCGAGCAGATGGATCTGATTGCAGATATCTGCGAAGAATATTCCGATAACATCATCCACATCACCACCCGCCAGGACATCCAACTCCACTTCCTGTCCCTCGACAACATCCCCGACATGCACCGCCGCCTCGCAGCAGTCGGGATCACCGTGCGCGAAGCCTGTGGTAACTCCGTCCGCAACGTCACCGCCTGCCCCCTCGCCGGAGTTTGCCACGACGAAGTATTCGATGTCACCGGACATGCCCAGGAACTCACCGACTTTTTCCTCGGACACCGCGATATCCAAGACTTCGGGCGTAAACTCAAGATCGCCTTCTCCGGTTGCGAAGATCATCCCTGTGGACTCACCTCTATGCATGATCTGGGGTTCATCGCTAAAACCAAAATGATCAACGGCGAAGAAGTCAAAGGCTTCAAGGTCTATGTGGGTGGTGGTTTAGGCTCCGTGCCTTTCCTCGCCAAACTCTTTGATGAATTTGTGCCCCTAGAGGAAATCTTCCCCCTCTCCCAAGCCATTTTCCGCGTCTTTGCCCGCCTCGGTGAGAAGAAAAACCGCAACAAAGCCCGCATCAAATTCCTCATCCAAAAACTCGGTTTAGAAGAATTTCAGCGTCTAGTTGCCGAGGAAAGAAAAACCCTAGAACCCGATCCCGGTTGGACTGCTTGGGTGGATAAACTCTCCAGCTACGAAGAAAAAGGAAAAGCTGCCCCTGTTGCTGCCGATCAAACCTTTGACCATGGCGAAGAGTTTACGAAGTGGAAGAGCACCAATCTCTACCCCCAACGTCAACAGGGTTTCTATACCGTCGCGGTTTCTCTGCCCTTGGGGGATGCGACTTCGCCTCAATTCCGCAATTTGGCGGACATTGTGCGGAAGTTTACCAATGACACCATTCGAACGACGGTTGAGCAAAATGTGCTAATCCGTTGGGTACATGAGGCGGATCTGCCTGCACTCTATGCGGATTTGAAGGCGATTAATCTCCATAGTGGTGGAGCGCATTCGATTATTGACATCACGGCTTGTCCTGGTACTGACACTTGTAAGTTGGGTGTGGGTAGTTCCCGTGGTTTGGCGGGTGAGCTACGTCGTCGGCTGGCGGTTAAGGGTTGGCAGTATGAACAGTCGATCAAGGATATTCGCATTAAGATCAGTGGCTGTTTTAATTCCTGTTCGCAACATATGGTGGCAGAAATTGGTTTCTATGGTTCGAGCCGTCAGGTACAACGTCGCCGTGTGCCCCACTTTAATTTGGTATTGGGGGGTGAATGGGCGAATAATGCTTCGACCTATGGTAAGTCGATGGGGGTTTTGCCTTCTAAGCGGATTCCTGATGTGGTGGAATTTTTGATTGATACCTTCATGCAGGAGCGCTTGCCGAATGAGAAGTTCCCGGCGTTTTTCAATCGGATCGGTCGCCAGGAAATGAAGGATCGTTTGCAACCTTTCACTGCTGTGCCGGGTTATGAAGAGGATCCGTCTTTTTATTCGGATTGGGCGGATACGCGGGAGTTTACCCTCGGTGATATCGGGATTGGTGAATGTGCTGGGGAGGTGGTGACGCTGACTGATTTCAGTATGGCGGATGCGGAAAGTCTCCATTTTGATGCGACGGTGTTGCTGGATAATCCCCAGAATGGTGATGTTCGTTTGTCAGCGGATAAGGCGATCGCCTCGATGGTGAGTGCGGCGAAGGCGTTGTTGAAATTCCAGAATATCGACATTGCTGATGATGCGGCGGTGGTTGTGAGTGAGTTCCGCAAGTATTTTTACGATACGGAATTATTCTTTGATCCGTTTGCGAAGGGTAAGTTTGCCCACTATTTCTTCTCGGCGATGGAACTGGAGGCGGCAACGATCTCTTTGGAACGGGCGCAGCAGTTGGTGGAAGAGTCGCGGCTCTTTATCGAGGCTGCCCATGAGTGTAATGCGCGCATGATGGATGCGGGGATCTCTAGTCCGGCAAGCTTTAAGCAGTGGTTGCTCAAGCAGAATTTTGCCACTAATTAAGGGTTAACAGCGGGTCAGTCCGGTGGACAAGTTGTTTCTACTGGGCTGATTTTGGTCTGTTTGCTGGGGCGATCGCCTAATCTTTTTACCTCAATACCTTCTCAACCATTACTCAACAACTTTTTTAGCATCATTTTTTTAGGACAAATAGCATTGTGAATATCGAACGTTTTTGTGTGAAATTTCCCGCCCAAGCCCCTGCTGATTTTGACGAAGCCAGTCTGATTGGGGTCTTCCAAGCCTGGATTCGGGAGGAAAAAATTGAGGGAACCCCCATCGATGTGGTGGACTATCGCCATGTACCCGATGGCCCCGGCATTATGTTAATGACCTATGAAATTAATTACATGATGGAACACCAGGGCGGTTATGGTCTCTATGCCCAGCGCCGTTGGGGTAAGGATGAAGCGCAACCTCTACCAGAGGCGATCGCCGATCTGATTGTCTCTTCTGCTAAGTTTGGCACGCTCCTCGCGGCGGAAACGGGTGTAACTCTAAAGGGCGAAGAATTCCATTACATCTGTAATGACCGTCTCAATGCTCCCAATACTGATGCGGCTTTTGCGGAAATTAAGCCGGAGCTAGAGGCTGCCCTCAAGAAACTCTATGGCGGCACAGGCTTCTCCATTGAGCGGGTACAGAATAATCCGAAGGAACGGTTAACTCTGGCTGTCAAGGCGGAAAAACCTGTGGCGATCGCCGACCTTTGTGGGGTTGCCTAAGCCAAAAAGGATCCTTTAAAATAATCAGCAACAGGATTAAGCCTACTGCGTTGGTGACTACCAATATTGTTTGTTGATCTATGCTTGAGCTAATTGGGAACGCAATCAAGTGTTTGCGGCAGTAAACCGAGCTTGTACTCGGAAACAGAAGCGGGCGCTGCTGTTCCCCCCTGGATTTTCCAGGTCATAAGCTGAGGTAAGACGGCGTGGCGGGTTTATATCCTGTGTTTTTTTGTCTATTTTTCTGGGCTTGGGGCGATCGTATTGAGGCTTTGTTTACTTGTCTGTAATGCCTCACTCTTCAAAACAGAAAGCATTTCACTTTTGTAATTTCTAACATTCAGTTTCCCCCGTTAATAAGGTATAGCCGTTTCGGCTAAGTTTGAAAATTTTTGATCCCTCCGCCTTCGGCACCTCCCTTAGAAAGGGAGGCAATGACCGTCTAATTTTTATTTGTAATGACTATAAATATTTTAAAAATTGTCGCAATGGGAAACACAAAAAATCAATATTTCTCCTAGAAGTTATCGGCAGATTCTGGATCTTGCCAAATTTCCTGCCGCACAAAGACAGGCGATCGCCGATCAAGAGGATTCCAAATTTTCGATTTCCTTCTCTATCAAATGCGCCTGTTCCACTTTAAGAACTGTAAACCTTAGTCATTCAATCACGGGCTGATCGGGGGCGATCGCTGCGTAAACAGTATCTATTCTCCAGCACAAAATTAGCCCAATAGATAAATAAAAGGCACAAAAAATTTTTAATCAATCTGTAGCTTTGGATATTGTTCGTGACTATGGAAAAATTGGCGTTGGTGAAGTAGAAGAGGAAAGATAGAATTGAAGAAAAAATGAACTGTCCAGAATGTCACTCCGAGCATATTCGGAAAAATGGTTTTCGTGGGGAAAAGCAGAATCATCTCTGTGTCGAC
>JBIKYI010000311.1:0-4416 GCA_044355355.1 Limnothrix sp.
TAATGCAGGTCGCTGTTACAAGTCTGTTCAGAAATTACGATACAACCGGGCGTTACCTTGACCGTGATGCCATTGATACCCTTAAAAGTTATTTTGCTTCCGGCTCTGACCGCCTTACCGTTGCGGCAGTGATCAACAGCAAGTCTGCGGATCTCGTCAAACTGGCTGCAGGTCGTCTATTTGAAGCCGTACCAGAATTACTTTTAGCGGGTGGTAATGCTTATCCCACACGTCGTTACTCGGCTTGCCTGCGGGATATGGATTATTACCTCCGTTATGCTGCTTACGCCATTATTGCGGGCAATGTGGATGTGCTCAATGAGCGCGTTCTCCAGGGTCTACGGGAAACTTATAATTCCCTCACTGTACCCATTGCGCCCACGGTACGGGGTATTCAGTTCCTGAAGGATGCGGTCAAGGCTGCTGCTGCTGAGGCTGGTATTGCGGATACTTCCTTTGTTGATGTGCCTTTTGATCACATGACCCGCGAACTTAGCGAGACTGATGTTTAGGTCAGATCGGTTATTCAAGATCTGTCTTCAATATTGGCGATCGCCTTTTTTCAATTCAAACTTCTTATAACATCAACTTAATTTTGCCTTTAAAAAATAATCACCCTAGCGATTGTCAGGGTGATTTTTGTTTGTGTCTGGTTTGCTGTGCTCGCGCAACGCCCTAGGCACTCATGGCATCAAGACTAGATTGGGAAAGCAGTTGGACAATCTGCTGACAGAAATATTGAATCGGGGGAATCTCTAGGCGATCGCGGGTCGTTACTAGCACCACTTCCCGAAATTCCTTCGCCTCCGCTAGGGGCTTAACCAGCAAATCCGGATCGCGCCGCGCCTCCACCAGGGCAGACTGGGGCAGAATCGCCAACATATCCCCCTGACGCACCACCCCCCGGAAAGCATCAAGGCTATTTAACTCGATGGTGGTCACTGGCGATAAACCCTGATTGGTGAGCTGTTCCTGGACATAGCGCTGCATCCCATAACCATCCTTAAAGACCACCTGGGGATAATTGGCTAAATCCCGCCAGGTTAGCTGATCGATGGCGGCAAGGGGGTGATTTTTGCCGATCAGCACCTCAATACCCTCTTTATACAGCGGAGTTACTACCATCTCAGAGCTGGCGGTTAAAAAGCGATTATTCATGACGATCGCCACATCGATCAGATTATCCCGTAACACCTTCAGGGCGCGATCGCTGCCCAATGCCGTAATCCGCAATTGCGTTTGGGGATACATCCGATAAAAACGCTGTAACACCGGGGGTAAATGGTAAGCACAAACAGAATGGATTGCCGCCACACAAAGTTCCGATTGCTTACCCGAAATTAATTCTTCAATTTCCGACCGCGCATTATCCCAACTACTACAAATTCTGCGGGCATAGGGCAATAAACGTTCCCCTGCCAGGGTGAGCTTGACCTGGGCATTACGGTGGAATAGGGGCGTACCAATCACTGTTTCCAAACTCTGGATCTGCCGACTGATGGTAGATTGGGTCACCTCACATTGTTTTGCTGCCTGTCCAAAATTCCCCGTCGCGGCGATCGCCAAAAATGCCTGCAATTGCTCAAGTCTCATGTGCTTTATTCCCTAGATTTGATGAGCGATACTCATCTGCTGATGAGCCTAACGCATTGATTCCTTAAGATTTTGTTAAAAATACTACAGTTTGATGCCCAATCGTTATCGAAAATCAGCGAAAAAATAAATTCTGTAAATACCCCCCTAAAACCTCCAGAGAAACCCAACAAGAATTTATGATGGATGCAGCCATTCCTCTCCCCCCTTCCATCGTGCAGCACCAGCTTTTCGTCAATCCAAATCTCGGTGATGACGGTAACTCCGGCTCCCCAGAACAACCTTTCAAAACGATTACCGCCGCCCTAAAACGTGCTGTGCGGGGTTATACGATTCGTCTCGCACCGGGGGAATATGTCCGCAAACAGGGGGAATTATTTCCCTTGGTGATTCCCTCAGATGTGTCCCTTGTCGGGGATGTGGCAAATCAGGGGCAGGGGGTGATTATTCGTGGCAGTGGCATCTATAAGAGCGATCGCCTCAAAGCCCAGAACATCGCCATTGCCCTCATGCCCCAGAGTGCCCTCAAGGGGGTGACAGTAATTAACCTTGAACAAAAAAGTACTGGGGTTTGGATTGAGGAAGGTAAGGTCACCATCGAGAATAATTGCTTTCAACATTGCCGTCGGGAGGCGATTTTTGCCGCTGGTACGAGTAAACCACTGATTTTTGATAATTTATTCCTCGAAAATAAGGGCAATGGCATTTTTATGGCGAATTTTGCCAAGGGGGAAATTTGCCACAACCAATTCCGGGGCAACCAATATGCGATCGCCCTCAATGAGGATGCCTCCCCCCTGATCGCCCATAACCGCATCACTGAAAACGAAATCGGCATTTTTATCGCCAAGCGTACCACCCCGGTTTTGCGCCGCAATTTGATTGAAAACAACCAACAGATCGGCGTGGTCATAAGCGGTACAGCCCAGCCCGATCTCGGTTTGTCCCAGGCTCCGGCAGGCAATATTCTGCGCCATAATCGCCAGGCGGATCTCCAGAACAAAACGGACAATCCAGCCCTCTGCGTTGGGAATGAACTCAATCCGACCACGGTGATGGGCATGGTGGATATTGTGCCGTCGGCAGTGCCTCAACCCCACATCGGCGTGACCCCTTTTCGGGATGTTCTGAGCCATTGGACAGAATCTTTCATCCAAATTTTGGTGAGTCAGGGTTATTTACAGGGCTTCCCCGATGGGACGTTTCGCCCGGATGAAAGCTTAACGCGGGCTGAGTTTGCGGTGTGGTTAGCCCATTGTTTTGATTTGCCCCGTCCTTTGGGAACCCAGGGGAGTGAATTTATTGATGTGGAAGCGGATTTACCGGAGGCGGAGGCGATCGCCAAGGCGGTGAGTATGGGTTTTCTCCAGGGTTATCCCGATCAAACCTTTCGCCCCGGTTTACCCCTGACTCGCTTACAAGCATTGCTGTCCCTGGCAAAGGGCTTAGGTTTAAAGGATGGTAACCCCAAGGTACTCCAAGCCTATGGCGATCGCCCCCTGATTCCTAGCTATGCCGTCAATGCGATCGCCGCTGCTACCCAGCATTACCTCGTGGTGAACTATCCCAAAATCGATTATCTCCAGTCCCTGCGCCAGATTACGCGGGGAGAAGTGACTGCCCTGCTACACCAAGCCCTCGTCGTTAACCAAAAACTGCCGATTATTGCCTGCGAACAGATTGTCGATCCCCTGCCCTATCTGCCCAGCCTGGCGGATGTGACCTACCACTGGGCAAAACCTTTCATCACGGCGATCGCCAACCTCGGACTCGTGCAGGGTTACAAAGACGGCACATTTCGCCCAGACCAGCCCATTAACCGCGCCGAATTTGCCGCCCTCCTCAACGAAATTTTTGCCCCCTTGCCCGTGCGTCCCGCTGGCACATTTTTCGATATTCCCGACGATTTTTGGGCAGCGACTGCCATTCAACAGGTGTACCGGGGCGGTTTCCTCTCCGATTTTCCCGACCAGACCTTCCATCCCCAGCAGCAGGTGAAGCGGGTACAGGTAATCCTCGCCCTCGCCAATGGTTTAAATTTACCCAGTGCCCCCGACAGTCTTCTGGAGCATTATTTTGACGCGGCAGAGATTCCTGACTACGCCCAGAAAGCCGTTGCCGCTGCCACCCAAGCCCGCATCATCGTCAGTTACCCCGAACCAAAATGCCTCAACCCCAGGGAAAATGTCACCCATGCCGAGGCGATCGCCATGTGTTACCAAGCCCTGGTCTGGCTGGGGCGGGCTACCCCCATCAGCGCCGATAGCATTGTGATCGTTGAAAACCAAGATTAACAAACTTCATGGATCAGATTAAGGGTTGAAAAAGAACAGGTTATTATAGATGCACAACCCGTTACGGTAATATCGTTGCCTTACTCTTCAGAGTCCGATCCAGCCCAACTATTTACCCTTGATAATGGCTTACAGGTCATTCACCAGTACATCCCCACAGCTTCCGTCGTCGTCAGTGATATCTGGGTCAAAGCCGGGGCGATCGCCGAGCCACCCCAATGGGAAGGCATGGCACATTTTTTAGAGCATATGATTTTTAAAGGCTCCGCCGAAATTTGTCCCGGCGAATTCGACCACATCATCGAAAACCGGGGGGGAACCAGTAACGCCGCCACTAGCTACGACTACGCCCACTTTTTTATCAACACCGCCAGCGACCAACTCGCCGATACCCTGCCCTGTCTCAGCGAAATCCTCCTCAACGCCACCATTCCCGACGAAGAATTTATCCGTGAGCGCCAAGTCGTCCTCGAAGAAATTAACGCCAGCAACGACGACCCCGATTGGCTTGCCTTCCAAGAACTGAGTA
>JBIKYI010000516.1:0-2941 GCA_044355355.1 Limnothrix sp.
TGTGAGCCCCATGCTACAAGGCGTCAGTGATTGATTACTAGATATATCAATCTCAGTTTCATCATCAATATCATCAGATCCTACGATATTGGGAGAGTCTAATTTTTTTACTTGAGCCTTGACGATCAACTCATCAGGCTCATCAACTTCAAGCTGAGCGTCCATTGGAAGATTGTTTTTGTTATCAGCAATCTGACGTGGTGCCAACTTTCCAACCAAATATCGATCACGAACACTCATATCGACTATCAGCTCATTTGGGCCGCCTGCTGGGCCTAATAAGTCATCCATAACTGAGAGCTGCAATAGCTCTCTGATGTAAACCTGATTTTTTAATACGGAGATGTCATCAAGCTTAAGAGATAAGTCTTTTTCAATCCCTTTTTCAAATTCTTCCCATAGAATTTGCCGAAAATTTGAATTTACTGGAATAGAAAAAGATGTGTCATTGACTGCGATCTCAGGATGAAATAAATGAACTTTGTCAAAGTAGAAAGTCGTATATGCTAAGTCGGAACGCAGCCGCAAAACTCTAGCAACTCGGGTTATTTGATTGGCCTTATTGACAATCAAAATCCAGTCCCCTTTTTTAGTTGACTGATATTTTGTTAACTTGCCCTCTAATATCAAAACAAATGATGTCAACCGAAAATTCACTGGGATTCCAACATCCACCGCAATCCAGGAATTAGCAATTTGAGGGTTATCCAACTGTTTCATTTAGCTTCCTGAAATCTTGAATTCATCATTCAATAGAGTTTTTACACTACTCACACTGTTGTATCCGTTTTGAATTAGGATTTCAGTAATGTCTCGGCCCGATATAAAAATAATAGGGTGACGGTCCTCCCTAACCTCATGGTAAGCCTGCCTTGCCACAACTGAAGTAGTTACCAGCACCCCAAATTGTCTGTGTTTAATTCTTGAAATTAGCCTTGAAACCTCTTTAACCCCAATAGTGTTTGGTGACTCACCATCTAATGGGGGGCGATAACACTTCGCCTCTAATGAAAATTCGGCATAAATCGGATCATCTGAAAGGCCAAGCAAGTAACGCCCTACTGCATCACGTCCGCCATCAATTACCCCTCTTGTAATTTGGTCAACAATTACACGAGGGTCAGTCATTTGATAAATTCTGACAGCAAACGCTTCAAATGCAAAAGGGTGATCCTTAAAATAATCCCAAAGACACTTGAGAATATTGATTTTCAGCTGGGTATCCGGTGTTTGCTGATCTAAGGACCTGATTACTGTAGTTGGCGCTGCGGTGAGTGGCTGGTATTTTCCATTCTTTTGCCACTTAATCCACGCCTCTGGAGCGTGTTCTGAATTCTGAACCCCAGCAGCTAAGTCTTCTATCCAGGCGCGATTAACGATAGGGATATCTAAAATAGTGAAAAACGCTCGATAGTTTTGAAAGCGCAGGCCCTCTGAGGATTTCCAGACAGCAACTAAATCTTCAGTTGCTGATAACCCAGGAAAACCGGGAACTGCAACGCCCATAAATTGAACCGATCTAGCACCATTAGCGGTTGGAGTCTTTTTAAAAATAAAAAAGGGGCAAACACCACATCTAGGATACGTTTCTTGATGGAGTTGCGAAAAAACATATTTAAGTATTTTATTGCCGCCAGCGCTAGTATCATGAATCTCATGACCAGGAGTTTTATTATCACCGTAGTAGGTAAATCTTCCAGTACTAAGATCAAGCCTGTCAGGCCAATCTTGATCTTCGCCCGTAGTAAAAAGAACCACCCAATTCTTTACCTCACCCCGACCCGATGCTCTGAAGCCACCCATATTTCCAGACCCTGGGAGCAATTTAGTAATAGGTTCACCCGAGAGCTGCCCATCGACTCCGCTTTCATATATAGCATCAACTATAAGATTACTATAAGTCAAAGCAGAGAACGGAATGACGCTATTCATCAAAAACTATCCGCCAAAATCAAATGGGGCCTGAAAAGACGCTGATTGAGTGGTTTTGGTTGATCTTGCCTTTTTTGATTTAGGTTTGGAATGATAATTTAATCTTTTAGCCTCTGACTGATCCTCAATATAGCGAATACGATTTAGCTCGACAAGTCTTCTAATCACCTCTAATCTCGACTCCTCTGAGATAGTGTAACGAATCCTATCGCCAGACGGAAGGTAGTCTACTAGATGATATCCATGCGCAAGATTAATATCAACCCATCCATACTGCCTTGCAATTTCAATATCAATGCTTTTATGGATCAAACGCAAATCATTTATTTCATTTGTTTGGTTATTTTCATTATTAAATTCGTTGTACAACTGTGTAGAACCAAAATTCATCACCTTCATTAAATTAGCCCTTAAATCTGACAATTTTTCACCTAATTCAATTAATAAATCACTAGAGCTATTTATAAAAGGGAAATTTTCATAGCAATCAGTTGGCGCATACCTCAAAGTAGTTCCTAATCTACTCCCATATTTAAAAGCCCAATGAGTATGAAACGATGAAGAAAGTTCAGCCAGCATCTGAGAAGAATTATTTGATATCAATCCAACCGCATGTGAATAAATTATGGATCCAGACTTAAAAGAAAAAGTAGCGTATTTGCTAGCTGCTGTGGCATAGACGATGAGCCTATCAAGAGTTGGAGAATCAGAGCTCCACCCTCTTGGGTGAGCTTCGAACTTATACCCGAGACCTAATAAATGAAATAGAGGTGATTTATTTCGCCAATAAAGCCACCATTTTTCCGGCAATGGGCTTGGCATTACATAAGAGCCATCTTCTTTGAGTCTTTGGCGATATGGGCGCACATGCTCTTCTAACCATTGCCAAGGTGCCTTATATTTACTGGCCCTCTCCCCCGGCCAGTCCCAGAAATTTATAGCCCACCTCGTAGGATTTTGATCTGGATCAGAATTTAAATCATCGCCATTCATGAATGGAAGAATTACT
>JBIKYI010000245.1:0-5170 GCA_044355355.1 Limnothrix sp.
AACCAGGGTCTGAGCCTCGCGGATCCCCGCATGGAGCAGCGTTGTTGCCTGACGCGGATCCCCCACAATAATTGACTGGGCATCTGGGGACAAAGGGCGATCGCTAATGCCCACCACTTCCACACCCTGTTGGGACAGGAGTCGAAAAATCTTGTACCCAGTCCGTCCTAAACCGCAAACAATAACTTTGAGTTGCATGGTTACTCTTGAGCACAATCCGCCAGGATATGACCATAAAAAACTTGGAATGTTTTCATTATTCAGCGCTTGTCCCTTTGCAATTGTAATGAACCACACAGCTCAAAACATCTTCATATTTCCTCATCATCATTTCCGCACCATTGCTGATTGATTTTGACGGAACCAAAGGTAGATTTACAACTATATCTACTGACAAAATCTATGTTTAATATCTATAGTTTGCTGGACTGCCATGGCAGATTGCTTGTGATCTCAGTCTCCAGTAAACTGCTTACAAATCACTGACAGCTAAAAAAAGAATTCTTTTTTTTTTATTTTTTTGATTAATGATTGCTCCTAATTAATTTTTTAGTGCTGTCCTGTGGAAATTGCAGAGACTAAAAAATCTTGTAGTCTTCTTGCATCAAGGGTTTCAGGGATTATGGTTCCCATTTCTAGTGCCACAGGTTTCCCGGCAATCCAGAGCGATCTTCTGGTGGCTCCGTATGTTTACGGGGAGGGGAGGGGGTTCTGCACCACTTCTCAAGCCAGGATTAAACGCTTAAGTTGTATTCATCTACTCAATGTATTGGCATATTCATCAGTTCATGGCTGCACTATCTTCTTTAAAGTCGGTATCCCGTCAAGTTCTTCTCTTCGCGACTATTGGTGTTGTTTGTACTGGTGTGGCGATCGCCCCAGCACAATCCGAAGAAGACAATTCTCAATCTCAAAATCGTCAGGGTTTTCCTGAGAAAGTTGTCCCCGGTGGCACTTATTTCCGTTAGTCCCATTGCGACATTACACGAATCCCATTCGGTATTTTCTTGCTACCACCCACTGGTGTCCCTTGCAAAATTAAGTAAATAAGCGAGATTGATTGCGGATAACGGGCTAATGACCCAGTAAAATCATCTCGATTCAGTCCTTACTGAATGGATTTAAAATAAGTCAAAAATTAGCTGAAACTTCGTTAAAACTTAATCAAAACTGGATTAATCCAAGGTCATTTTCACGCGTTATCTGCAATGTTTCTCAGCAAGTATGACAATCCAGCGTTGTCAGATTTATTTGCATCGGCAATTTTACTGAATATCATTTCTTAGTCCACAGGAGGCAGCATAGGCGATCGCAATGGCATCCACGCTGTCATCTGTGGGCATTTTTTCGATATTAAAAATGGACTGGACTAAGATTGCCACTTCTCGTTTATCGGCTTTGGCGTTACCGATATGGCATTTCCAGCTTGATTGGTGCAGAAAAATGGGTTCAATGTGGCGATCGCGTAGACTGACCATATTCAGCACCCCTAGCCCCTGTAATACCCCCCCAGCAGCTTTAATTTGACGGCTAAAGAAGGGCATCTCGATGGCGATCGCCCCCGGTTGAAATTCCTGGAGGATTTCGCTGTAGTCCTGTTCGATCTCCACTAAACGTCTGGGGGTAGAAAGGCTTTTGTCCGTTTCGATCGTGCCGTAGTCAATGATATGGGGCAGGGTTTCGCCTTGGTCTTCGAGGACTGCCCAGCCGATGATAGCTAATCCGGGATCGATACCTAACCATCGCATATATTTTTCTGACCACTATCTAGCAATGAGAGTACCTTAACAGCTCCAAAAGTATTTCAACAGCATTTCCAAAGCATGATTCAAAAGCGTTAAGAGTATTAGCGGCGTATTAGTTTTGAATCGCCATAATTAAATCGCTACAATTTAAAGCGCGACAATCATCCTTGTGGTTCAACTTTTGATTCAAACACTTAGTGCAGAGATAAAAAATGGCGTTTATTTTGACGTTTTTGGGTAAAGGGGGCATTGGTTGCTCAACGGTGGCGATCGCCGCAGCGAAGAGGTTTGCGAGCGAGGGGGCGAGGGTTTTACTGGTGGGTCAGGATCCAAGTCCGGCTTGGGGCATTCCTTTAAATATGGAACCAAGTTTTACACCACAATTGCTTGAACCGAATTTTTCGGCGGTACAGGTTTCGGCAACGGCGGCATTGGAGTCGGGTTGGGAAGAGGTGAAGGCGTTGGAGGCGAAATATTTGCGATCGCCCACCTTGAAAAATGTCTATGGACAGGAATTGGGCATTTTACCGGGGATGGATGCGGCGGTTGCCCTGAAGGAAATTTGGGATTACGACAAGAGCAATCAATATGATGTGATTATTTACGACGGTGATGGGGATCTCAATACCCTGCGCCTGTTGGGTACGCCGGAAATTTTGAGTTGGTATATTCGCCGTTTTCGGGATGTGTTTAGGGAGTCGGATTTTGGTCGGGCGATTTCACCTTTTGTGCAGCCTGTGACCGCTGCGATTTTGAATGTGTCCTGGACGATGGATACCTTTGGGGATGAACCGACGAACGAAGCCAATCAACTGCTGGATCAAGGTAAGGCGACCATTGGTAATCCCAATCGTTTTGCGGCTTATCTGGTGACGGATGAAACTCCGGCGGCGATCGCCAAGGCGAAATATCTTTGGGGTAGTGCCCAACAGGTTAATGTGACCATTGGTGGCGTATTGGTGAATCGTAGCGAGAATACCACGGACGTTGCAGCTCAGTTCGATCCCCTGACGGTGACAAGTCTGCCGAATGTTACTCCTGGTGAATGGCAGAGTCTCAGCCAGAGTTTGCCTGACCTGAAACAGGCGATCGCTGCCCCCAAGCCGTTAGTGATTGATACCGCTAGCCGCCAAGTGAAAGTCTTTCTACCGACCTTCGACAAAAAACAAGTCAAACTGACCCAATACGGCACAGAAATCACCATCGAAGCGGGGGATCAACGGCGCAATATTTTGCTCCCACCTCCCCTCAAGGGCGCACCTGTCAAAGGCGCGAAATTCCAGGATCAATATTTGATTATTTCCCTTTAAGTTTGGTCTTTGGCAATGGTGACAAAAGGGGGACAAGGGGAAGGGGGGACAGGGAGATGTTCTCTGCGAAAAAAGTTGGACGACAACCATAGACTTTTTCTTTTGTCTGACTTTTATGCGTGAGTCTTATGTCTGGTTTTTAAAACTTCTCCTCCTGGGATTAGACCAGTTCATGATCAGTTAGGGGACAGATTTCCCTCTTTTCACTTCACCGCGTCTCCCCTTCCCCTTGTCTCCCCACCTCCTCACAATCAAGTTTTTCCTGGGTTAAAAAATGGCTTTTCAACTAAGCACATAGGGGCTGAAATGGCGACAGATCAAGAAAAAACTTAAGAAAAAGTAAAATATGTCCAAGATAAAAGGGTTTTGAGAAAAAACGCCACAAAATAGACCTTTGACGCTATGAAGTTAGTCTTCGTTTCGTTACCATAAATAAACCTGAGGTATCTCGTTCTGGACAGGGGGCAATCGCCGAATGCCGCTCAAAAAAGGTCGCATCTGCTGCCGATAACCCTGTACCAAACGACCCAAAACAAGAACCTCAATCCTGATTCTGTTTATCACCTAGAGGGATCTCAACTGTGGGAAAAACGCTTTGGCGCGATCACCTAGAGCCAAATCAAGGTAAGGGTTTAGCAATGGCTGATAATCCGCCAGTGTCTGCGTATCCCCAGCGTCAGGTATCCCCATTGGAATGGCAGCGATTCCTCACCGCGAAAGGTGGTTTGGATCAGGGGGAAATTTTTAGTGAAATTATCCCGCTGCGGCAGATGGATAGCTTGCTGGTGTTGCAGGCATTAGAACGCAAATTACTGGTTCCCCTCAATCATTTTTACTGGGAAAATCGGGCGGAGAAACGGGCAATTTTAAGTTTGGGGACGCTGCGGGAGTTGGTTCTCCATGGCGCAAATCGGTTTGCGATCGCCCAGAAATTTATTGAAGATCAGCAACGCAAAATTCGCAAAGTCTGCCAAGTTTACGGCTATCCATCCCTGGATATTCCCTATTTTTGTTGTGGGTTTACTTTTTTCCCGGAACAACAACGTCATGCGCCTTTTCCGGCGGGTCATGTGGTTATCCCCAGGGTGCAACTGGTACGCCAGGATCAACGGTATTTTCTGGTGCTGAATGGCGATCGCCAACATCGTAATCACCTGCCCAGGCTTGCTCAACAGATCGTTACTTTTCTCGAACATTTACCCCAACAACTGACCCCCACCAGGGGCATTCATCAGACGGTTTGCGCCGGGTCTTCGGGGTTTATCGAAGGGGTGACGGAGGCATTACGGCTAATTGATCAGCAGAAACTCAGTAAAGTTGTCCTTGCCCATGCCCTGGATGTCACCGCCAGTCAGGCATTGGATGTGGTGAATGCCCTCGAAAATTTGCGCGATCGCCACCCAGATTGTTGTGTATTTTCACTGCGTAACCGTCAGGGAGATAGCTTTATCGGTGCGAGTCCAGAGCGTCTATTAGCGATTCATCAAGGGGAATTACGAACCGATGCCCTTGCGGGTTCTGCCCCTAGGGGAAAATCTCCCCAAGAGGATCAAACCTTTGCAGAAAATTTACTCCATAGTGAAAAAGAACAGCGGGAGCATCAGGCGGTGGCTAACTTTTTGATGGAGCAATTAACGGATATTGGTCTAACTCCTCAAGTTGCGGAACGGACATTATTAAAACTTTCCAATATTCAACATTTATGGACACCGATTTCTGCTAAATTAGCGCCCCATATTCATCCCCTAGAAATTGTCGCCAAATTGCATCCGACCCCTGCCGTTGCTGGTGTGCCGAGGGCGATCGCCTGTGACCATATTCGCCAGTCAGAATCCTTTGATCGCAACCTTTATGCTGCCCCCATCGGTTGGTTAGATGCCCAAGGAAATGCCGAGTTTATCGTAGCCATTCGTTCCGCTTTAATCCGTGGAAATCATGCCCGTTTATATGGTGGTGCGGGTATTGTGGCAGGGTCGCAACCGGAGCGGGAATATGCCGAAGTTCAACTTAAATTGACATCTTTATTAGATGCTTTGACCTGAGTTATTTCTTATTTGCAATTTGCATGTGAGCCGCAATGACTTGACCGAGGGCAATACCACCATCATTACAGGG
>JBIKYI010000105.1:0-7656 GCA_044355355.1 Limnothrix sp.
TGAGGATAATAGACTTGAAAATTGGCTGCGGTTAATTTTTCAATACTACGTTCTAATAAATATTTATTTTGAAAACAACCACCCGTAAGAATAATTCTTTTCTCTGGATTTAGTCCGAGGCTAAAAGTATGGTGGGCGATCGCCAAAATAATTTCCACCAAAGTATTATGAAATTTCGCTGCAATCAGACTTTTATTGATCTCATTTTTTAAATCTTGAATAATTGCTTGAAGCATCAATTTTAAATTAATTTGTAAAACCTCTTGTTGACTATTGAGTTTAAAATTATATCTATCATCTATTTGTAAATCCCCAATCAAAAATTCTAACGCCATTGCTGCCTGTCCTTCAAATGAAGTTGTTTGATGTAGATCTAGCAAAGAGGCAATCGCATCAAAAACTCTGCCCATACTAGAGGTCAAAGGGGAGTTAATGTTCTGGGCTAACATAGACATAATTAGACTAAATTCTGCTTGGGAAAAAGCCTTGAACGTGGGTAACTCATCATCTTTTAATTCTGCAAGATCGAAGTATGTTGACAGTAGCCCTAAAGCACTGCGACGAGGCTCCCTAGCACTGCGATCGCCGCCAATTAAAGGAAAAGGTTTGAGATGGGCAATTCGTTGGCAATTTTGATGGTTAACCACAAAAAATTCACCGCCCCAAATTGTGCCATCTTCACCGTAGCCCGTACCATCCCAAACAACCCCTAAAACAGGTACATTCAGTAAATCAATTTGATGTTCAGCAATACAAGCATAAATATGAGCTTTGTGATGTTGGATCGGTAGCAGAGGAATATTGAGTTCTTGACTTAAATTTTGGGCGTATTTTGTAGATAGATAATCAGGATGTAAATCACAGGTAATAACTTCAGGTTTAAAGTCATAAATCTGGCTAAGTTTTTGTAATGTATTCTCCATTGCTTCAAAGGTTAACTGATTGGATAAATCGCCAATATGTTGACTCAAGAAAATGCGATTCTTTTGGGTGATCGCCACTGCATTTTTTAGATGGGAACCCAAAGCTAAAATACTGTGGGAAAGGTCATAATTTAGGGGCATGGGACTGGGAACATAACCTCGACTACGGCGCAAAATCAAGTTCTTTGGCAAGGGCTTTTGATTGACTACTCGCACCACAGAATCGTCCACTGGACGTAGAATGCGACGATTATGAACTAAAAAATAATCGGCTACATGGGCTAAACGTTTTAAGGCATTCAATTCGTCAATACAAATAGGTTCATCAGTCAAATTTCCACTAGTAGCAATAATCGGAAAATTGAGAGCATTTAATAATAAATGATGCAGCGGCATATAGGGCAGCATTGCCCCAAGGTAAGGATTATTAGGTGCAACATTTTGGACGATAGCAATATCTCCTTTTTTATGGAGTAAAACAATGGGAGCAGAAAGAAGTAAATTTTCTTCTGTCTTACTAACTTTACAATCAGCTTTTAACAGAGCAAGATTTGGATACATCACTGCAAAAGGTTTAGTGGGTCTTTGTTTACGTTGACGTAGCCTTTCTACTGCTTTAAAATTGCGGGCATCTACCACTAAATGAAAGCCACCTAAACCCTTAATGGCTATAATTTTTCCTGCTTGAATTGCTTTAATTGTTGTATTTAAAGCGGCTTCTTTTTGGGCAATAACTTCACCCTTCTGTCCCCAGAATTCAAGCTGACAGCCACAATTTGAACAGGCATTCGGTTGTGCATGGAAACGGCGATCGCCCGGATTTTCATATTCCCTTTGACAGTCCACACACATGGAAAAATCGACCATGGAAGTGAGGGGGCGATCGTAGGGTAAAGTCTCAATAATGCTGTAACGGGGGCCGCAATGGGTGCAGTTAGTAAAAGGATAGTGAAAACGACGATTTTCAGGATCAAAAATATCCGCAATACAGGCAGAACAGGTGGCTAAATCGGGTAGGACAATGGCTGTTTTTAAACCTGATTGACTTGCTTTAATCGTAAATTCTTCAAAGCTAAATGGTTTTAATTCGGTTGTGACTAAGCGTTCAATACTGGCATGGGGAGGTAACTCACATTTTAATTTTTCAATAAATAAATTGAGGGGTGATCGCCCTCCTTCCACCTCAATAATTACCCCAGAAGTGGTATTTTTGACCCAACCCATCAAGCCTAAATCTGTGGCTATTTGATAAACAAAAGGACGAAAGCCAACGCCTTGTACTGTGCCCTGAATTTCTAAATGGAGTCTTTGAATCACGACTTAAGAGCTTTTTGTACAATAAAATTTTATGAAATAAACATAGAATTTTCAAAAGTATTTTGATGCTGAGTTTGTAAATAATCTAACCAAGCATTAATTCCCTCACCAGTCCGGGCAGAAAGTTCAAAGATTTTCGCCTGGGGAACCATTTTTCTAATATTTTCTAAAGCTGTTTCCCGATCAAAACCAACCACCTCAGCAATATCAATTTTATTAATAATGACCACATCCGCAGATTTAAACATTGTGGGATATTTGAGGGGTTTATCTTCACCTTCTGTTGTCGAAAGCAGCACAATCCGCAGATTTTCACCTAGGTCATAGGCAGCGGGACAAACGAGATTACCGACATTTTCAATCACCAGTAAATTAACATCATCAAGGGGCAATTTCCTGGCGGCATTTAAGACCATTTCTGCATCGAGATGGCAAACAGTTCCAGTCGTAATTTGGGCAACGGGAATATCATTTTTTCTGAGGCGCTGGGCATCATTATCTGTCTCAAGATCACCGACAATGATGGCTGTATTTAGCCTATCTTTCAAATTATGAACAGTACGTTCTAGCAGGGCTGTTTTGCCAGATCCAGGACTAGAAACAACATTTAAAACGAGTAAATCTTTCGCTAAAAAATAACCACGATTACGCTCCGCTAGGCGATCATTTTTAGCAAAAATTGATTGTTTAATTTCAATTGAATGTCCATTTTGCTCATCTGGATGGTGATGATGATGTTCATGGGAATGATCGTGAGGATGGTCATGATCATGGGGGTGATTATGACCATAGGCATGGGTATAAATTTCTATTTTTTTGTCTTGATCAACGACGCTACAACCGCAATCTCCGCACATAATTAGATGACCTCCAAGGATTTTAATTCGACTTCTTTTCCAGTTAAAATAGTTTGACTCAGGTTGCCACAATCGGGACATTCACAAAAGAGATCAAGGGATGAAAAGGGGCGATCACACTCGGTACAAAAATAAGAAATTGGCACAGTTTCAATCTCCAATTTAGCTTGCTCGGCAAGGGTTCCGTTAGTAACCGCTTCAAAGGCAAAGGTTAGGGCTTCGGGGACGACACCGCTCATCATGCCGATACGCATTGTTAATTTAAGAATTTTTTTTGCTTGTTGTTTTGCTGCGGCATCACAGGCGATCGCCACCGTCTCTTCCATGATAGCTACTTCATGCATGGTATAACCTGTTTGTTGAGATTATTTAAATCATTAACATTGTGTAAAAAATGAATTGCTTCTGCGATACCTATTTGTGTGAGGGGAGAAAAGGTTTCGCCCAGTTCAAAATTAATTGCCGGAATGAGTACTAAATAGGCTTGGGGAGATTGATGATAGAGGGTTTCTGTTAAATTCAATAATGTTTTTGGATCGACAAAATGCCCAAATTCTAAATCATTTATGTTCGCTGTAATACTTTGAATTTTTAATGTTTGAATTGGAGCCGCATCCACAAAGTAAATTTCTTCAAACTGGGCAATCGTTTCGGCAAGCTCTGGGGTTAACTGGTGAGTGGCGATCGCCTCAATTTCATTATGCCCGAAAAAAGCTTCTGCAACCTTTTGTCCTGCGCCATCATCCGAGCGTAAGGGGTTTCCATAGCCGATAATCAGTATTTTTTTCATGCCTTTATGACCAGGTGCTTAATCATTTGCTTAATATTTAACACTTTTGTTTATCAGGATATATATTGAAGTTACCCTTACCTTTGTCCATGCTCAGTCATTCGTAATTGATGATCAGAAAATTGATAATCATTTACCCAACTCTTGCACGACTAAGGCTATAGGATATTTTAAAAAAATCGCCATAATTCATCTAATCTATTAATCATTGATTAATTAATATGAATAGTAAAACAAATAGCATCAAAATATTGCTATCAGTGCTTTTTCTTTCTCTCGCTTTTGCCGCAGGTTTAAAGTTCGAGACTATTTATTTTAGGGTGATAGTCCCGATTGCTAAACAATTCCGTGACAATCCTTCAAAAACGAACAAATCCCCTGTACCACCATCGGAATATAAAGCCCTTGACTGTCCGATAGACTCAATTCAAATTGTGTATTTTGGTCAAAGTAATACGGCTAATTGGGTTAAACCAAAAGCTTCCCTTGAATATCCAGCAAATCTCGTGCAATATGACTGGAGAACGGGCAAATGTTACAATTATTTAGAGCCATTGTTAGGTACAGACAACAAATTTGGGAATGTGATTACCTATACGGCTGTTAAGGTTGCAAAAAATTCGGACAAACCAGTAATTGTGATTCCTTTTTCCAGAAGTCCTAGTTCAATTCTAGATTGGGCTTATGGATACATGTCCTATCAGCATCAATTAATTCTAGATAGCATGAAAAAGAATGGTTTGTCACCACAAATTTTCATTTGGCATCAGGGAGAAACGGATTCAAAAATTGATAGAAATATCGAACGTAAATTTGCCCTCTTGCCTTATTTAAAAAATCCGGATTTTGGTGATTTTCCGGGACTAACAAAGGAGTCCTATCAGGATGCACTGACGCAAGTTTATGACAGAACGGTAGCAGTTTTTCCCGATGCTCATTTTGGAATTGCACTTGTGGGGACATTTTGTGATGAGGATCCGTGGGAACCTGTCCGAGATGCTCAGATGACCGTGATCAAAAGTCATCAGAATACGTTTTTAGCGGCGGATAGTGATTCTATCAAAGGCACTGAAAATCGTCATGATGGCTGTCACTTTACGGATGTGGGAGCATCGAAAATGGGGAATTTATATTATGAATCAATTGCCCCCATTCTGAAGATTCAGTAATTTTATTTTTGAGCATTTATGGGATATTAATAAATATATTTCAAGGGGTTTTGAATCGTCTTATTGGTCTCCCATGAATACACCAGTTAGATCAAGGAATCACTGATAAAACCAATAGAACAAGGAAAATTTCAGCTAAAGGAGGAAAGCTATGGCACAATAATCAGGTCAAAATCCTTGTTTAACGTAGCTCTATTAGTATGTCTGTGAATCCCGAATGGCTTGCCCGTGGTACTAGCGAAATTTTTCCCGATAACGCCGATGAAAATCTAGCCCAGGCGATCGCCAACACAGACAGACCGTTACGGGTAAAGTTGGGCATTGATCCCACAGGTTCTGATTTACACCTAGGTCATAGTATTCCTTTCCGTAAATTGCGGGATTTCCAAGATGCGGGACATACTGCCGTCGTGATTATTGGCGATTTTACCGCCCAGATTGGTGATCCCACTGGCAAATCGGAAGTACGCAAGCAACTCACCGCCGAGGATGTCAAGCGTAATGCCGAGACTTACCTCGATCAATTGCGCCCGATTCTGGATTTTGACACCCCTGATCGCCTAGAAATTCGCTATAACTCCGAATGGTTACAGGGTCTTGACCTCGCCAAAGTGCAGGAACTCCTCGCCACCATGACCGTGCAACAAATGTTGGCAAAGGAAGGTTTCGCGAAACGCTACGACAGCGAAAACCCGATTTATATCCACGAATTTCTCTACCCGCTAATGCAGGGTTACGATTCCGTGATGGTGGATGCCGATGTGGAACTGGGGGGCACAGACCAAAAGTTTAATATTGCCGTCGGTCGTGATTTACAGCGTCATTTTGGGAAAAAGCCGCAATTTGGCTTGTTATTACCCATTCTGATCGGTACGGATGGCAAGGAAAAAATGTCCAAGAGTCTCAATAATTATGTGGGCTTAAAGGACAATCACCACACTATGTACCAAAAGCTGCAAAATACGCCGGATACTTTGCTGCCAGATTATTTCGAGCTACTAACTAAACTCGATTTAAAGGCACTCCCTGGCAATCCCCGTGAACAACAAAAACTGTTAGCGAGGGAAATCGTTACCCAATTCCATGGGGCGGAGGCTGCCCTTGATGCCGAAAAAGCAGTGCAAGATGTGGCAGCGGCTAATATTCCAGAATTTTCTTTGGCAAAGATTGAATTTCCTTCTCCTCTGGCTTATATCCTCGGTGCTTCGGGCTTATGTTCCGGTAGTGGCGATGGTCGTAGACAGATTAAGGGTGGGGCCGTGCGTCTCGATGATGAAAAGATCACGGAAGAGGCGATCGCCTTCGATTCCCCCGATCAATTGGTGGATAAAGTGCTACGGGTTGGCAAAAAGAAATTTATTCGCCTCATTCCATAGATTCTGTCGATTCAATCTTGGCATCTGTTGTTGGATTAGTCGCATTAGTACTACGACAATCCACCTTAGGTACAGAAGTTTCGATTAATGGACTGGCTCCACTGGTGCTTAGATTTTCTTCTAGATTAGATTCTGTTGGCAGACTTTCTATGGGTGTCGCTAACAACTGAATCGTTGTGTTGGCAGCGGGTTCTGATGTGCCATAGTCGGGCAAGTAGGCGATCGCCGAGTAGACAGTGCCAGGGGTAAATTCATTAAAACTAAAGCTAAAATTCCCCTTATCGTCTGCCATGGTTTGGGTCACAATTTTGTTGAGCGTGCCATGGGTAGCACCCGCTTCTTCCACTTGGTACAGAATAATTTCCGCCCCAGGATCCGCGATGCCATCGAGATAAACCACGCCATTAATCGGATAAAACTGTGGGCTTAAAAATCTGGGGGCATTAATTGCACCATTTGCCGTTTCCTTGCGACGGTTCGGACTGTTGCGGGGGGGATTCACGCCATCTGCCACCTGGGTTTCCTGGATACCAACGTTATTTTGGGCGATGAGATCAATACTCAAACCCTGCAAACCTGCAAACACATTACCCACGATTTGGTTGCGGTGACTGGCGGGATAGGCGGCGATCGCTACCCCTGCACCATTCTGATCACGGATGATATTATCCTGGACGAGGTGATCGCTACCCATCAGGAAAATAGCTGCCCTTGCCACGCGATCGCCATTGTCCTGGATCTGGTTATCGGCGATCGTCGTTGCGCCCTGGGTACGGTACAGATAAATACCGCCACCCCCATTCTCACAAATCAAATTCCGTTGGATGGTCGTCCCTGCCACATTCCCCTCAAGGCGAATCCCGTCCGCTAAACCCGTCAGACCATTGCGCACAATCTGATTATCCGCAATCATGCCCTGGGTTGCCTCTGCCCCCGTCACAATGCCATTGCTGCCATGGTCATAGATGCGATTATGCTCGACCACAAAACCTGTCGCTTGGTGCAGCCATACCCCAAAATCCGATTGATAATCCCCAGGCGTACCATCGGGCTTCAGTCCCAGCCAATTATCCCGAATCACTGTATTTTGGGGAATTCCTTGCTCATAATTTTCCGGCAAAGTGATCAGATCATTAGGATGTGGCAAAAATTGTGCCTGACCCACCCAAATATCTGCACTGATTGTATTCGCCACGAGATCAGTGGGATTTTGGTTAAACCCAT
>JBIKYI010000314.1:0-4379 GCA_044355355.1 Limnothrix sp.
AGTTTTGCTTAATGGTTGATAGTTATATCGATTAAGCTTGAGATTTTAGATCTCCCCTAACCTCAAAAAATGGGGAACTTGCGAATAACTATGGGTCAAAATTTTTCATGATGTATTGAGGAAAGGCTACAAAGCTTTTCCTTTTTTCTTGGGAAGTTGAGTGCGGTGGCATAATCAGGTTGTGGTGATGCTTCTGGTAATGGATAAAAGATTGTGAAAGAGTCGGAGATTCAACTTTTGGCGGAACAGGGTAATTATCAGGCGATCGCCCAGGTCTTAAGCCCACTATTTCGTCCTCAACATATCCATGTGATCACCAAACTGGAGGGGACAAATTTACTCAAAATTCAACTGGAAAGTGCTGTCGCGCCGGATCGGGCGATCGCCGAAGAGATCCTCACCCCTTGGCAAAAAATTTGGCAAAAAAATCTGAGCCAAACAATCATTGTCGAGGGCTGGGAATTAGGCGAAACAGAGGCAAGCTGGCAATGGACAATTATGGAAGGGCTGTTATCCCAGACAGCCATTGAGCAATCCCCCGATAGTTTCGCGGCGATCGCCCCCCCGCAGAAAGTCGAAGCTAAAGCCGCATTTGATACCCAACAAATCAGCCAAACCCTGAAAAAAAGTTTTGCCCCCTATCTCTGGCAAACAAACGTTTCTCCTCTGAATAATGCCCTAGTCATTAAACTGGTGGTGCTCGATCAGCGCGATCGCCGGGAATATTGCACTATCGTCAGCCAAGCCCTGCAAGATCTCGGCATTACAGACTTCGCCAAAATTTACCTAAACGTTTACCATCGGGAACAGCAAAAATATCTCCTCAAAACCTCTTTTTCCCTCGATCAACCCCTAGCCAATACCTCCCCACCAACTCGCCAAGGCAAAACCCGCTCCCTAGCCAAGGACAGCCAAACAGCCATGCTCATCGGCGGCATTCTGGGCGTTGCGTTCTTTCTGTTCCCCCTTTCGCGGTTTATCCTCCATGCTTTTTTAACCCTCGTCCATGAACTTGGTCATGCGATCGCCTATTGGATTTTCGGTTATCCTGCCATCCCCAGTTTTGACTTCATCTTCGGCGGTGGCATTACCCTCGCCCTGACCGATACCCCCGTCAGCTTTTTTATCTTCTGCATTTACGCTGGGTTAGCCTATCTTGCTTTTCTCTATCGCCGGAATCGCCCGACCTTGATCGTCTTTGGGGCGATCGCCTTGCTCCACCTCATCTTGCTCATCAGCCATGGCGACCAACTGATCATTATCGTGATGGGTCACATCGCCGAAATTATCACCAGCTTTCTCTGCCTCTATTTCGCCCTCGGTAAATACTTTTGCTATGTCGGCGGCGAACAAACTATCTATGCCATGCTGGGCAGCTATAGTTTCCTCGCAAATTGCGGCTTTTTCTGGCAATTAATCTTTGATACCTCCTTTAAAGCCACCTATTACCAAGGCAAAGGCGGTTTGCTCGACCATGATCTCGTGCGCTTAAGCCAAGAACTTGATCCCCTCAGCCTAGAGGCGATCGCCACCCTACTCCTCATTATTTCCCTGATGATCCCCATCGCTGCCCTATTGACCTTTCGCTACGAATCCCGCTGGATTCCGACGTTCTACCAAATGTGCCAACGTCACCCCGATTAGTATAGTCATTCCAAATAAAAATTAGACAGTCATTGCCTCCCTTTCTAAGGGAGGTGCCGAAGGCGGAGGGATCAAAAATTCTCAAACTTAACCGAAACGACCATAAACGTCACTCAAAAATAAAGCCACAACAAAAAACCTACCCGTTGCAGGATAGGTCGAAGAAAAATTGCTAATTCTAAAATTTTCAGTCTGGTTTCAGGCAAAACCCTTCAGACAGAAATTTTCAATTTAGTTAGTTTAATTTTTTAAAACAAAAAAACAAAAACATTAAAACATCACGCTTCAAAACGTTGTGCTCTAAAACGCCATAACCAGGCGCTTAGTAGTTACCGTTATTAAGACGCTCATCACCTTCGAGGAATACATCAGAAGGAGGAGTAACAGTGAAACGCTCCAAATTCGCTTTGATCTTGGCAACTTGTCCTTCGCTCAAGTCGGGAATATTTAGAACATCCTCAACATTCTCATAAGGACCATATTTCACGATGAGCTTTGCCAAAGTTGGGTAAAATCCACGAACTTCGCGGAAAAGACGGACATTCGCATTGTTTAAGTCAATTTTCTTACCATACTCTGATTCGAGTACTTTATCGGCAGGGTTAACCCGCTCGCCTAAGACAGCGGCAGATACGAAGCCATTGCTCAGATCAAGGGCTTGGGCTTGGGGCTGAACGGCAAAGAATACACAGCCAATCATGAGGACAAACCCCATTACTGCACTCACAATTCTACTCATTATGATTGATTCCTCCTAAGCTTTTGCAAGCTCGTGGTGATGTTTATATACGTGCATGAATAAGCTCCAGGGTTCTAGAACCGCTGGATAAGAAAAATTCTGGCTTATTATTTCATTTTTCGTAGTTTATTGTCATCCCTAGTTTTTTTGATCCTGGGTAATGGCAACAAAAGTTCATATTCTCAATAATTCTTAGGGGACTGTTTGCGTTTTTTTACGGCGATCGCCCGCTAAATGCCAGTGGGAACATGGTACGCCATAATCTTGAGTAACAGTCGCTTATTTAACCAAACGGAAATTTTTAGATTATGACACTTAGACTAGGCGATACTGCACCAAACTTTACCCAGGACTCCACCGCTGGGGAAATCGATTTTTATGATTGGGCGGGGGATAGTTGGGTGGTGCTCTTTTCCCATCCTGCGGACTATACGCCTGTTTGTACGACGGAATTGGGCGAGGTCGCTCGCTTGAAGGGAGAATTTGAGAAACGTAACGCGAAGGTGATTGCCCTGAGCGTGGATGATACGGAGTCCCATAATGGCTGGGTGGGGGACATTGATGAAACCCAAGGCTGTGCGGTCAATTATCCTATCCTGTCAGACGCGGATAAGAAGGTGGCAACGCTATATGACATGATTCACCCGAATGCGAACCCGAAGGTGACGGTACGCACGGTGTTTGTGATCGATCCACAGCGCAAAGTACGTTTAACAATTACCTATCCGCCGAGTACGGGGCGTAATTTCCAAGAGATTTTGCGGGTGCTGGATTCGTTGCAGTTGACTGATAACTATAGTGTCGCCACCCCTGTGAATTGGCAGGATGGTGATGATGTGGTGGTTTCTCCGGCGATCGCCACGGAGGATGCCAAGGTGAAGTTTCCAAAGGGTGTGCGGGAAATTAAACCCTATCTCCGCATGACTCCCCAACCCAATAAGTAAAATTCAACAGATTCAATCTAGGCGATCGCCCTCTAATGTACTGGTGGCGATCGTCTTTTTTGTGACCCATTAAGCGAGCTTTGATTCATCTTAATCACCAACAAAAAACAAGTCTAAAATTAGCACTCTCAATAATCAACTGCTAATTTTTTAAAAAAGTTTGCAGTTAACCATTTTCAAAAAAAATCTCATTAGAATCATAAACAAATAGACTCTAACGAATAAAGTGAGAGATGAGCGCTCACCTCAGTATTTATTCAATACCTATTCACTAACCATTCAGTGATTAACTCAGTCATTAGCCCATAGATTCTTGGCAAAATTGTCATGATTTAAGGGTTTTATTTATCATTGACTCTCTGAAAATAACCTGAATGAGACTGAATTGATCTATGTATTGATTTCCACGAGAGGTTGAGAATTATGGCTTACTCCTTCGAGCTACTCGGTGTTACACCACTCCTTGATTTTTTTAATTACCAACAAAAGAACGAGCAAAATCCCCATCGTCCCAAAGCATATGTTGGCTCATATGTTTGCACCCTCGATAGTTTTATTGATGCCATGGATATGATTCCCAAAAAGCCTGAATGGAATTGGGATGAAGTGGTCGAAAGCATGGTCAAATTCTGGATTCAACATGAAGAAACCATCCGGCTTTGTGAACTAGAATTGACAGAAAACAAACAAGAAGAACCACAACTCGTCATCGGTAGAGTTGCCAATCTTGAGGCGCTCCGCCATGAATTTGAATATTTATTCGAGGCATAAAGATTCATAAACTCAGTCAAATAGCACCATAGGTAACGACATTGGGAGTGGCATCATCAATACGAGACTTCCAATGTTTTCCGTTGTCAGAACATGATCAAGCACATTCTAGATGGCTTATCTCCATCTTATAATTCATTCCAAACAATAGAACTCGCCAATTCAAGTATGAAGTGCAACAGGTTCTGATGATGACAGCAAGAATACTTCACTCGGAGTGCGATAGTCAAGCGATTTTCTTGGTCGATTATTAATTAAATCTACCACCTTATTCAACTCCT
>JBIKYI010000313.1:0-4379 GCA_044355355.1 Limnothrix sp.
CAAGGAAAAATACATCCTCCAACACCGAGGACAAGTCAAAGTCAAAGGCAAAGGTGATATGGAAACCTATTGGCTACTCGGTCGCAAGCGCCAAACCAAAGCCCGCGTCCAAGTCAAAGCCGGACTAGCCGCCACCCGACGCTAACCAAACTAAATTCCTTAGTTTTTAAGGAGACTTAGGAGGGATCTAAAATCCCAAGCTGAATCGGAATAAAGATAACGACAAAAAGAAAAACAAAGATTAGAGAAACCTAAGACACAAAAAACTGCGGTTCACTGGTCTGTATCTTTACATTCACCCGCGAACCCACAGGAACCATCGTTTTAATCCCCGTGCGCGCATGGAGATATTTCCCCGAATCCGTCTGCAAACAATAGCGATATTCCCGACCCAAAAACTGCCGTTCCCGCACCACAATCGGCGCATCTAGATGGGGGATTAACTCCAATTCCTCCTCTCGCACCATCAATTCTCCTTCAGCCACCTGGACAGGGGGAATCACCGAAATTCTAAAATTACCAATCTCCGTTTCCCAAGCATCACCCTTCAATTTTGCCGGGAGAAAATTCGCTTGAGTTACAAACTCCGCCACAAAGCGCGATGTTGGTTTTGTATAAATTTCCTCCGGCGTACCCAACTGCTCCATCTGACCCCGACGCATCACCCCAATCCGATCAGAAATGGCTAGAGCTTCCTCTTGGTCATGGGTGACAAAAATCGCGGAAATTCCCGACGCTTTAATAATTTGGCGGATTTCATGGCGGAGATGGTGACGCACCTGTACATCGAGATTGCTCAGGGGTTCATCCAGCAAAATCAACGCAGGACAGGGCGCTAAGGCACGGGCAAGGGCAATGCGCTGCTGTTGTCCACCAGAAAGCTCATGGGGATAGCGTTTTTCGAGTCCGGCAAGCCCGACCAGACTAAGGGTTTCCTGAATACGCTGTTGGATATCCTGACGGGATAGTTTTTGGGCGCGGTGGCGTAGTCCAAAGGCAATATTCTCGCCAATGGTGAGGTGGGGGAAGAGGGCATAATCCTGAAACACCATGCCTGTATTTCTCTGTTCGGGCGGCAAACACTTCACCGGGGAGCTAACCAATTGGTCATTGAGGCGAATTTCTCCAGAGGTGGGAGTTTCAAAACCCGCAATAAGTCGCAGTAGGGTTGTTTTGCCGCAGCCTGATGGGCCGAGTAGTCCGAGAATCTCTCCCTGTTGCAGGGTAAAACCAATGTTATCAACGGCGGGTGGCTCGTTTGTTACAAATTTTTTGCAAAGATCTTCAACCTGTAGGATGGAATTTTGGGTCATGATGGGTTGGCAATTCGTCATTCTCAATTAACTATTCAGAATCGATGTCGTTAATTCCTGGGACTTTACAAATAAGAATAATTCTCAACAGCTAGATCCTAGCATAGGGTTGAATAATTGCGGAAAGGTCGGTTTGCTTTTTTTATGTTTATGTTTGGGGCTGTGGGTTAGGTTGATGAAGGGGATGGGGCGATCGCCCTGCCATAGAGTCAGGAGAGAAGGTAACTTGAACAGATAGAATGTAGAGTTACGTGTTTTGTTATGTAAATTTATCAATTGCAAGAGGGTCAACAACATTGTCTCGTCGTTATCTCTTTACCTCTGAATCAGTTACAGAAGGACATCCCGACAAAATTTGTGATCAAATTTCTGATGCCATTCTTGACGCTGTACTCGCAGAAGATCCCACTAGTCGTGTGGCTGCCGAAGTTGTTGCCAACACAGGTCTTGTGGTAATTACGGGTGAAATTACCACCAAAGCCCATGTCAATTTTATTAATGTTGCCCGCCGAAAAATTGAAGAAATTGGCTATGTCAATGCGGATAATGGTTTTTCTGCCAATAGTTGTTCTGTGTTGATTGCCTTGGATGAGCAGTCCCCGGATATTGCCCAGGGGGTCACCAGTGCCCAGGAGCAGCGGGAAAAACTCAGTGATGATCAGCTTGATCAGATTGGGGCTGGGGATCAGGGCTTGATGTTCGGCTATGCCTGTAATGAAACGCCGGAGTTGATGCCATTGCCCATTAGTTTGGCGCACCGTTTATCTCTCAAGCTCAGTCAGGTGCGGAAGAGTGGTCTGTTGGGCTATCTTGGACCGGATGGGAAAACCCAGGTGACGGTTGCCTATGAGGATGGCTTACCTGTTGGGATTGATACGATTCTGATTTCGACTCAGCATACGGCGACGATTGGTGAGCTAACGGACAATGATGATGTGCAAGCCAAAATTAAAGCCGATCTCATGGAATATGTGGTTCAGCCTGTGTTTGCTGGGGCGGCGGTAGGTTTGTCTGAGGCGACAAAATTCTTGGTGAATCCGACTGGGAAGTTTGTCATTGGCGGTCCCCAGGGGGATTCTGGTTTAACGGGTCGCAAGATTATTATTGATACCTATGGTGGTTATTCGCGTCATGGGGGCGGTGCATTTTCTGGTAAGGATCCCACGAAGGTGGATCGTAGTGCTTCCTATGCTTGTCGCTATGTTGCTAAGAATATTGTGGCAGCGGGTTTGGCGGATAAGTGTGAGGTGCAGGTGAGTTATGCGATTGGTGTGGCTCGTCCTGTGAGTGTGATGATCGAGACTTTTGGCACGGCGAAGGTGGATGAGGATCGTCTACTTGAGGTGGTGCTGCAACATTTTGAATTGCGTCCTGCTGGGATTATCCAAACGTTTGATCTGCGTAATCTGCCTGGCGATCGCCAAGGTCGTTTTTATCAAGATGTAGCTGCCTATGGTCACTTCGGACGGACGGATTTAGACCTCCCCTGGGAACGTCTAGACAAGGTTGATGCCCTCAAGGCGGCGTTTGCCAGTTAACAGATATCAGACATCAGATATCAATTAATTCGACATCAATGAGCGAAGAATCTCCCCTAAGCTTCTTCAGTGAGGGGGGGATTTTTGTATTCATCTAGATTTGCCTCCATTATTGAATCTATATTGACTTCCCTCGTGCCAGGACTAGTAAAATCTGCATCGGTCTGCTGGTGGGCATCCTCAAGCATGGCATCATGGATCACCGCATTCAGTTGATCGCCAATGAGCATCACTAATGCACTAAGTTGTAGCCACAACATCAAAATAATTGCCGTTCCCACCGCGCCATAAACACGGTTATATTGACCAAAATTACTCACATAGAGCCGAAAGAGAGACGAAATAATGCCCCAGGAAATCGCGCCGAGGATTGCGCCAGGTAAAACGGGCATTCCTGTGATAATGCGACTTGAACCAACACTGTAGATAAAGGCAAAAGCAATGGAGACGATCGCCAAAGCAAGAGGCAAACTCAGAAAACGCCAGAGGATGACCAACAAATTCGCAATGTCATAGTCAATCTTTAGATTAATAATCAAATTCTGGATAAAGACAATTAAAAAACATAGCCCGATCAAACTTGAGGTAGAGATGGCGATCCAAATCGTTAATTTTTTTAATTTGCGCAGGGGATACCGTCGATCCGCAGGTCTCATTAAAATGTTGCTGATCATCGCTAACATCCCTGCCCCCAACGCCAAAGCCAAAGGATAACTCAACAACTTCCAGAGGGTGACCAGCACATAGATCCCCGTTGTATCCACGGGCAAACGCACGACTAGATCTGAACCAATTTTCACCATGCTATCCCCCACCAGCACCAGGAAAGAGGCGAAAATCAATAGAGCAACTGCCCCCAGAGTGATCACAATGGACATCAACTTCGCTTTCCAGAACGGACGACGTTGCGCCATCGGGATCTCATGGATTTGATCCAACGCATTCATCGCCGCACTGAGCGCACCAGAAGAGACCCAAATCGTCGCAATAAAACTCACAGAAAACAACCCCTTACTGGGCGTTTTACTAATTTCCTGGGCAAATTCCCCTAACAGGTTCCAGACCGAAATCGGCATCACATCTTGGTAATATCGCGCCAATTGCAACACCTTCATATCAAGCTGATCTGTCACCAACCCCAGCAAAGTCAATGCCATAATCATGATCGGGAACAGTGACAGCATCACGTTAAAGGCAATTTCTGCGGAAAGACCTATGAGCCGACGCTGCAACGCTTGTCGAATGGTGCGATAAATAATGCGGTGGTTGATATATAAAACAAAGCGCAAAAAACGTTTCATAGCACGATTAGCGGAAAAGCTCAGTCTTAGCTCACTGTTGATCCTTTCTTACCATGGCAACCGGATAAGACCCAGATCTTTTAATCCCAGTGCTAGATATTTGTGTCTAGATTTATGTCTGAGAGTTTCAAAGAAGTAATGTTGTAGCAAAATAGAGTGAGTTGTTTCTCTCAAAGACTCTCTATGACAATACACTGTCCCCAATGTAACAATCAAAACATCATCAA
>JBIKYI010000315.1:0-4373 GCA_044355355.1 Limnothrix sp.
CTGTCTGAGATGCTAAAATGGGTGTAACTCATAGGGATTTCTTATTGTTTTGCTTAACATCAGAATATCCTTATGAGTCCCTCTTCAGAAAGACCCTAGCTGTTGCACTTCATACTTGAATTGGCGATTCTATTTCTGTCTAGCTTTTTAGCGCACGCTTTATTTTAGCGAAAATTTCTGCAACTTCAAAGCCCAAAAACTTATATATGAATTTATATATAGATGGAGCCAGGTGCTGAGGTGGTAGGAAATTGCTATCTGAAGCGTGAATTGTGGTGATAATATTATTAGCCCATTGTCGATTAACCAACCAAATCAGGCGGGCACAAGCAAAACGAGATTCATTGATAGCATCCAAACGACGCTGATTCATTAAGTGATTGGCTTGTAAATATTTTTCTAAATCATCAATAATTTGTAGACGATGTTTATAAGTTAAACTTTTATCTTTTTTACAAACTGTAGATTCACTCCACTGACGATAAACAGATTCTGCACCCTCATAATATTGAAAGGTTGCATTTGTTTTTAATAATCTTAAATACAACTCATGTTCTTGACAGCAAGGTTGATCTTTTTTCCAGCCCCCTGCATTAATAATCGCTTGTTTTTTCCAGAGAGGACTTCCGGTTTGGGGTAGATGCCAAAGGGCAAGTAATGCATAGGGGTCGTGGGGTTCAGGAATGGCTAATATTTCTTTTTTTGATGTTTCATTTGTCCAATATTCAAAAATACTAGGACTATAAATAATATCTATATTGGGATTGTTCTTCAGGTAATTAATTTGTTGTTCAATTTTAGTTTCTAGGAGATAATCATCAGAGTCTAAATATTGCAACCATTCCCCTGTACTTAACTCTAATAATCGATTACGAGAAACATTGCCGCCCTTATTTTCTCCTGTTTCCCAATGAATTTGATCGCCAAAACTTTTGATCACTTCTAAACTATTATCGGTGGAACCATCATCAACTACGATAACTTCCTTATTGTGATAGGTTTGGTTTAATGCACTTTCAATCGCCTGGGAAATCCACTTTTCTGCGTTATAACAAGGAATTAAGATACTGACTTTAATATCCATATCAAATCATGTTTGGTAAACTTTTTTTGTTTGAGCCGCAATATCAAACCAATTTAGGCGATCGCCAGCCCTAGAGACTTTTTGACTAGCCAAGCATAAATCACCTTTTAGACTATCTTGAATGGCTTGTAATAGACCATTAGGATCTTCTGGATCATAGAGAAAATCAGTTGCCTCTCCCATGGTTTCTAAAATAGTAGCTGACTTTGGCGCAATAATTGGTTTGCCATAGGACATCGCCAACAGCAAACTTCCCGATGTCAAAATTTGATTAAATGGTAAAACAATAATGTCCGCAGCACTAAAATACAAATGAACCTCTTCATTCGCAACAAATTGATTTCTTAATGTGATGTTTCGTCCAGCTTTTGCCTGGGTGTCTAACGCCCATCCATAGTCTAAATCTAGAGCTTTACCAACAATTAAAAGCTGAGATTCCGTAAGTAACTCTGCCTGTAAATGCCAAATTTCGAGAAGTTTTTCAATACCTTTATAGGGACGCAACATGCCAAAGTTTAAAAATATTAAGCCTTGCTCTGGCAAATTCAACTGGTGACGTGCTTCTAATGGGGCGATCGCCGGAAGATACGCATCACGATAATGTCCATGGGGAATAACATTGATTTTATTCGGATTTATTCCATAGCGATCAACGACAGAATCTTTAGCTGCTTGACTATGAACAATAACGCCATTCGTTAATCGGATAAAAATCCACTTTAAATACTTTTCTATGCGAGGAAACTGAGAATTATGAGCAACAAGATTATGCACTGTCCAAATAATTTTAACACCTTGTATTTTTACTAGAAAAATATCCAATAAAAATTTGAAACAGTAGACTAACTTTAGCGCAATATTTTCTCCTTTCAAGTAAGGATTTAGCCAATGAATATGAAGAATTTCAAGCGGATTTCGAGAAATTATCTGGACTGTTTTAAGTTGTCGATAAATAGGAAATATGCGTCGATATCCCTGACAAAAATTGATCCTTACACCCTGGGTTTCTAATGCATCAGTTAGTAGTGTCTGATAAGGATTGTCCAATCGATAATCAGGCATCATCAAAATATTTAATTCAGCCTCTTTTGGCGGATCTTTCTTCATCGCAATTCCTTATTGTAACTGCTTTAAAAATCCCTGCTTTGCCAATTGTCCCATCCCCTCTCCATACATCAAATGACGAATTGCACCAACATAATGTCGCATAGCAGAATCCCCGCGATCGCCCTCCAGATGAACATCATAATCCGGAGGTAACAACTCAGTTCCAAACTTAGAGCTACATAAAGCATACATGGTTTGTTCAATGCGCCAAAAATGTCCAATCACATCGGGCAAACCCAGAAATTCCTCCAGCCAATCTAAATTCAGCGATTCTTTATGAATTAAACCAAACCCAGAATTAAAGCGCTCAATTAACTCAAATCCTAGCTGTTGTTTAACAACTGCGGGTTCTACCGTATAGGCACTAGCCACATCTCCATTGACTGTATTCAACAAATAATTGGGATTTTCAATCCTTTCTAATAATTCTTTTGGTTCTGAAAAGAAGATTAAGTCACTATCAAACAGAAACATTCGATCTGATTCTAAATAATGGCGAAAATCAAAAACCTTTAAAGACAAAAGATTTTTTTGACGAAATTCTAAACATCTTGGATAGTCCTTGAGGGATTCCATGACTTCTTGATCCGCAACTTTTCTACGGATAATTCGAGCATTGGGAAAATGTGTTTTTAAACTGTTAATATTTTCCTCTGTTAAACCGCCATCTTCATGGATACATAAAGCATAGTCACGCTGCGAATAGAAATAGAAGGATTTTAGTGACCACACTAAATTCATCCAGTCTTTAGTAGAGGTTAAAACATGTAATTCACAACATGATGTATTCGTCGTATTGAGTATTGGCTTAGTCTCAAAAATTTGAGGACGAATCGTATCACGGCAATAAGCCACCGTTAGTCCATGTTTATACTTTTCTTGGAGTTTGAGCCAAACAGAACCTAATCCCATGTTTTAATTCCTCGTATTGAAATAATTTTAATTCTAGTAATAACAAAATTATGTAAATTACTCATTTGCGATCTTATCCAGCTTAATTTCCTTGGCAGAGTACGCTTAATAAGACGTTGCGATTTTCGTGAAGATACTCACTATGCATCCTCATCATATATATTCCTTTTGATCATACCTAATTTATTGGATAACTTTACTTAAATAATCCCCATCTGCAAAAAATTGTTCCATAAGTTCGCCACAATGCTTTTCGGCTTTTTCGCGAATGTAATTTGTGTCAATATGGGCGAGCAAGTTATGCTTTTGTGGCGCTTTAAAGCTGTGAGATTGCTGAATATTAATGCTTGAAGCAGGTATATTCAAAAAATCAGCCAATTTATCCGATGATTTTTTGATGTCAAAAGTTTTCACCACGATTAACCGATTTTCTGGAATCAACTGTAGGGCTTTTGTATTATGTTCTGCCCAAGCAATAAAGTAATTTTCTAATGGATATAGTCCATTGTCAGTTAGGATCTTTTCTTGCTCAAGGCTATAGGGCTGGACGATGCGTCCATAACGCCAATCATGAAGATTTTTCCAGGAATCATAGAGCTTATAGTTTAAAAAATGATTAAAACAGGAATCAGCCCAGGAATAACAATCACGTATTGTCAGTATAAATTTTGCCTTTGGATGTAGTTTTAAAAGAAGATCAAGATATTCGAGATGAACGTGGGAAGAGTCTAATTCTAACCAAGAAAATTTGTCGTAATCCTTGAGGGTTGTGAGAAATTCTTCTTCTGTGGTATTTCCGGATTTCCAGTCGATACACCCATTAATTAATCGGGCATGGTCTGTTTCATGGGCTGCTCGGTAGTTCTTCTCGAACATACTAGCAACAGAGTGAGTGCCAGATTTGTTTGTGCCGATACAGAAGGCATGGAAACGACGGGGTTCTAGATATCTTCTCAGGGCGGAATATTCGTAGGGTCTAAAAAAGCGGACTAATTGTTTGACTTTATTTTGAATTGCCATGGTTGATGATGAAAAAGAAAGTTTAAATGAAAAATTCAAGAGGAAAATAAGGCTTATAAATAAGTTTTAATTCAAGATTTAAGTCTAGATTTAATTACAGTTTAAATTATTCATTCGCAGTAATTAAAGCGCCAATTCAAATCTGAAGTGCAACAGGTTCTGATGATGACAGCAAGAATACTTCACTCGGAGTGCGATAGTCAAGCGATTTTCTTGGTCGATTATTAATTAAATCTACCACCTTATTCAA
>JBIKYI010000462.1:0-3280 GCA_044355355.1 Limnothrix sp.
TAGGTATTATGAAAACCTCGTCGTCTATTCCGGTTGTTATTCCTAAAAATAACAACATCGATTCCTAGTTCATTACAGATTTTACAATTGCATTTTTTCCAAGGTAAGTCTTGTAGGAGTTCACAATATTTCATTTCATGCTTATCACGTCGCTTTTGTTGCCTCGACTGAAATTGAGTCTCTGTTTCTCCTACCTTGGGAACTTCCAATAACTCATCATATTCAAGTATGGCTTCAAGGGTTTGTTCTAAATCCAATCGATTATCATCAAAGTCCCGGAGTGCCTTGAGCGATTGAGTTTCAAGCTTTTTTAAGTGATCTTCAGTAGCAATGCCCGCCTGAATAATTTTCTTGGTACGCAGTCCGGTCGAATTAATTGGGGGAACCCTGATTGCTGCATATTTTTTACCCGATAACGTATGGTAATTAGCATCAGCTCCTAACCAAGCACGACGTAAAGGACTTGCAGAATCAATACTAGTCACCCCTAAATGGTGAAAGGCTTCTATTGCATCAGTACGAGCAATCCCAAATAAATGCATCCTCACTTTTTCTGTTAAATGGGGACGAACAGCCTTAAGAATTTCGTAAATCACTTTGTTTTGAGAACGAACTAAACCACCTAAACCGATGTACTCATAGCCCATTGAAATTAATTCTTTAGCGGCTTCTGCATAAGTCTCTGGACTCCAACCCTGGACAGCTCCAATTGGAGTAAACGAATAGCCTCTTTCCCGATGCTTTTTGAGAAATTCTTCAGCATTTTTGATCGTTAGCTCATACCGTTTCTCTCTAATACCAGGTTGCGCAAAATCCCCCACGATCAAATGGTCAACACTTACACCATAGTTAAAGTGAAGTTGGTCATAGAAGTTCAGGACATTATCCGTTGAATAAGGCGGAACTTCTTCTGCTATATATCCAAATGCACCACAGTCTCCCATGATATTGGGTTTAGGAAATCGTAAAAATTTATCAATCCCAATTTTTTCAATAAGAGCTTCTTTACTCTTTTTATCTTCAATTACAACCCGTGAAACAAGTACACCGTCATAGTTTGGCGTATCATAGATTTCATGAGCATACACTTGTTCTAAATAAAAGTCTCGCTTTTTATCATAGGAATCAGTGAGAAAATCATAATTAGGATCTACAAGATCATCCCACTCAGGAATAAAGTATTGCAGTCCAAATCCCTGATTCGGTGCTGGTGGAGTATCAGGAATATCAATCTTATTTTTTGATTGTTGGGATACTACTTTTTTAGACTGGTGAACAATTGGAATATTTTTCAAAAATGGTAAAGATAACTGCTGATTTTGATTTACTTTTTCAAAAATAGATTCAATATATTGAGGTTTTTCATAAATCGTTTTTAAATCATTCACAGAATCACCTGCAAAATGATCGGCTAGCAACAGCAACAACAAGCCTTTCAATCCAATTAATCCACAGTGATATTTTTTGGCATCTAGATTGGATAGATGAATTACATGGGACTTAGCCGTGAGTTTCTTGATATGGCGATCGCTCTGTTTCGATGCAAAGAAAATGAAAGTTTGGTTCGGACGGGATTGAATGGGTAGTGATATGGCTCGAAGATATTTCTCTCCAAGCAGGAAAAATACCAAATCATAATCTTGAATCGCAACCTCTAGATCTAGAGAAATATTTAGCTCAGTTGCCCATATATCTAGTTCCTGTGCTTTAAGGTCATTAAAAGTGACTTCATAGGGGACAACTTGGTCAGTCTCGTCCAGTAAGCCATAACCTGCCGATACAATCTTGAGGTGTACCGACTCTTTACCCAAACACTCACGTAATACTTGCAAACCTTGGATCACATAACTATGCTGTTGCCCTGTATAGAGTTCTGCTGCCGGGCAACGAAACTCTCTCAAGGCTTGTTCTTTAAGCTCCAAATTTTCCTTATCCCGAAAATCTTTTAATGTCAGAGCTGTGACGGGCTTAAATTTTTTCTCCCCAGTACAAGAAGTAATGATGAGTAGTCTGGGAAATGGCATACAAAATGAACCGTAAAATCTAATGAAATAAGGATTTCAGTATATCAAGTAGGGGGTTGAGTAGCATTGGAACGAAAAAATAGGTTAAGGATTTTAAAATCACTCAAAATCTTCTTCTGGCAAGGATTCCAGCAACAAACGAAGTTTTCCTTTGGTAATCTGAATCATCCAATCCAAATAAAAGTATTTTTCCAGTTGTTCTTGAGATGGCTCTCTGCCATAGCATCTATAGCTTTTTTCCTATTCTGACGTTAAAAATTCAACTGGCATTTAGAGGGCGATCGCCACCAGCACATGGGTGAATTGGCATATTTTTGATTGGGTCTACGCCTGTAGATTAGACAGATCGCCACCGATGTCGCCAAGGCAAACCAGATGACCAGATATCTGGTACACAAGAAAAGCAAAATTTAGCTCCAACAACCAAGATTGAAAAAGTGAATCTTTGCATTAAGGTTCCTAAATTTCTGAGGCAACATTGGGCAGCGGAAGCGAAACGACAGGGTATCACCATGACCGAAGTTATTACGAATGCTCTAAAGCAGAAATTTGGTAAATCATAAAACCAGATTGTTTTCTTTAGATAGAAACAGACGAAAATCATAAAAAAGAAAATCATTGGGGGGAAACAGCAACCCGAAAACCGTTGTTAAGATTGAGATCTATACGGGAATAGTTGAAACGATTCGCTGAACGACAAAACCATGGTTTGATGTTCCAAGAGCCGCCGCGCAGTATTTTTGTGGTGTTTTCATCTTGATCTAGCCAAGCAGTAGCATCTTCTGGTGCTCCTTTATAGTTCTTATGATAATCGTCCTCACACCATTCCCTTACATTTCCATGCACGTCGTATAGCCCAAATGCATTCGCTATATTGAAATATCCTACTGGCGTTGTCTGTTGCCAATATGATCCTTTGTCTCCTCGACCATAAACATGTTGACCGTTATAATTTGCGATTTTTGGGCTGATTGTTTCTCCAAAATGAAAGGGTTGATGATATTTCTTATTCCATATTTCCTTCGTTAATACCTCGCCTTTGTCTTCTGGCACAATCGCTCGACAAGCATATTCCCATTCGGCTTCTGTGGGCAGTCGATAAGGCTTTCCTGTTTGTTGCTCTAGCTTCCTGCAAAACTCCTGCGCATCATTCCATGAAACTTGTTCTACGGGTCTCTGAAGTGCATCTCCTGCTTTCTCAAAGTCTTTTGTAAAGTGCGAAGGATTTTTTCCCATTACTGCTAAATATTGGGATT